>DATFCO010000184.1:0-24989 GCA_035253005.1 Rhodanobacteraceae bacterium | reverse complement strand
CGCACCGCGACGTGAGCGCCGTCCTGCCCGAACGCAAACCGCCTGCGCGCGTCGATACGCTGCGCGTGCCGCCGCACTCGATCGAAGCCGAGCAGTCGGTGCTGGGCGGCCTGATGCTGGTGCCGGAGGCGTGGGACAAGGTCGCCGACCGCGTTCGCGAGGAGGATTTCTATCGTCGCGAGCACCAGTTGATCTTCCGCGCCATCGGCGATCTCTCCGCGCGCGCGCAGCCGTGCGATGCGGTGACGCTGGGCGAGTGGTTCGAGCGCAACGGTCTGTCGGAACAGATCGGCGGCGCGGCGTATCTGGTGGAACTCGCCAACGCCACGCCCAGCGCGGCCAATATTTCGGCCTACGCCGACATCGTGCGCGACAAGTCGATTCTGCGTCAGTTGATCGAGGCGGGCAGCGACATCGCCGGTTCCGGTTTCAATCCGGAAGGCCGGCGCACGGAGGAAATTCTCGAAAGCGCCGAACAGCGCGTATTCAAGATCGCCGAAGCCGGTGCGCGCGGGCGCAAGCAGTACGCGCCGATGCGCGAGGCGCTGCGCGAGGCGATGACGCTGCTGCAACAGCGCTACGCCAATCGCGGCCAGATCACCGGCTTGCCCACGGGCTTCACCGACCTCGACAATCTCACCGCCGGCTTGCAGAACGAGGATCTGGTGATCGTCGCCGCGCGTCCTTCGATGGGCAAGACCGCGCTGGCGTTAAACCTGGCCGAAACGGCCGCGCTGCGCGCCAAGAAAGGCGTGCTGATCTTCTCGATGGAAATGTCGGCCTCGCAACTGGCGTTTCGATTGATCTCCTCGCTGGGCCGCATCAATCAGCAGCATCTGCGCACCGGCGACCTGGCCGAAGAAGACTGGCCGCGCGTCACGCAGGCCACCGCGCTGCTTTCGGAATCGAAGATCTTCATCGACGACACGCCTGCGCTGTCGCCCGGCGAGTTGCGTTCGCGCGCGCGGCGCATGGCGCGCGAACACGGCCTCGGCATGATCGTGATCGATTATCTGCAACTGATGCAGGTGCCCGGAAACAAGGAGAACCGCGCCACCGAAATTTCAGAAATCTCGCGCAACCTGAAGGCGCTCGCCAAGGAACTGAAGGTGCCGGTGATCGCGCTTTCGCAGTTGAACCGCGCGCTGGAACAGCGCAACGACAAGCGCCCGGTGATGAGCGACCTGCGCGAATCCGGCGCGATCGAACAGGATGCCGATCTGATCCTCTTCATCTATCGCGAAGAGGTCTACGACAAGGAAACGCCCAACAAGGGCATCGCCGAAATCATCATCGGCAAGCAGCGCAACGGACCGATCGACACGGTGAAGCTCACCTTTCTCGGCCAGTACACCAAGTTCGAGAACTACGCGCCGGAGTCGTACGTCGGGCGATTGGAGTAGGCGGCGTGGCACGCAGCGCCGTTGCGACAATTCACCTCGATGCATTGCGCGCCAATCTCGCGCGCATCCGCGCGCTCGCGCCAGGCGCGAAGGTGATGGCGGTGGTGAAGGCCGATGCCTACGGACACGGCCTGGAGCGCTGCGCGCGTGCGTTCGCCGATGCCGATGCGTTTGGTGTCGCATCGATCGCCGATGGACTGAGATTGCGCGCGGCCGGACACCGCAACCGCATCGTGGTGCTGAGCGGACCGGATGCGCCGAGCGACCTCGCAGAGATGCGGCGGTTGAATCTGGAAGCGGTGATCCATCACGAGTCGCAACTCGCGATGCTGGAAGCGGAGCGTGGCGCGCCGCGTCTGCGCGTGTGGCTGAAACTCGACACCGGCATGCACCGATTGGGATTTGCCGCCGAGCGCGCAGCGGAACTGTGCGAACGATTGCGCGTGTTGCCCAGCATCGATCCCGACATCGTTCTGATGACGCATTTCGCATCGAGCGACGAATTCGACAATGACTTCACCGCGCGGCAGATCGCCTCGTTCGAAGAAGCGACACAGGGACTATCCGGCGAACGCGCGCTGTCCAATTCCGCCGGTGTGCTGGGTTGGCCCGCTGCGCGCGGCGATTGGGTGCGCGTCGGTGGGTTGCTGTATGGTTTGTCGGTCGCGGAAAACAAGACCGGCGCGGATTTCGGTTTCCAACCGGCGATGACCTTGAGCACGCGCCTGATCGCCATCAACCAGGTGAACCGCGGCGAACGCATCGGTTACGGTTCGACCTACGAATGTCCCGAAGACATGCCGGTCGGCGTCGCCGCGATCGGTTACGGCGACGGCTATCCGCGCAGCGTGACTTCCGGCACGCCGGTGTTGGTCGGCGATGCGCGAACATCGATCGTCGGCCGCGTGTCGATGGACCTGACTACGCTGGACTTGCGCAATGCGCCGCATGCGCGTGTAGGCGACATCGTCACGTTGTGGGGAACGCAATTGCCGGTGGAAACCATCGCGCAACGCGCCGGCACGATTTCCTATGAACTCACCTGCGGCGTGACCCGGCGCGTGTTGTTCGTCGAGGACGGGCAGTGATGGCGAAAGCGAAGACCGCCTACGTCTGCGCCGATTGCGGCGCGGAGTATCCGAAGTGGCAGGGCCAGTGCGAGGCCTGCGGCGCGTGGAACACGCTGTCGGAATTCGTGGTGCAGCCGGCAAAATCCGCTGGAGGCAATGCGCGCAGTGCAGGTTACGCCGGCATCGACGCACCGCGCGTGCAACCGCTGGTGCAGATCGCGGGCGAGGTCGAACGGCGGCATCTGGTGCGGATCGGCGAACTCGATCGCGTGCTGGGCGGTGGCCTGGTCGAAGGTTCGGTGGTGCTGGTCGGCGGCGACCCGGGCATCGGCAAATCGACCTTGCTGTTGCAGACACTGGCCGCGCTGGGCGAACGCCTGTCCGGCTTGTATGTCAGCGGTGAGGAATCGCTGGCGCAGATCGCCGCGCGCGGACACCGGCTCGGGCTGCTGCTCGATCCGATCAAGGCCTTGGCGGAAACCTGCGTCGAACGCATCCTGGAACACGCGATCAACGAAAGACCGCGCGTGTTGGTGATCGATTCGATCCAGACCATTTGGACAGAGACGTTGACCGCCGCGCCGGGTTCGGTGTCACAAGTGCGCGAATCGGCCGCGCGCCTGGTGCGATTCGCGAAGGAAACCGGCACCTGTGTATTCCTGGTCGGACACGTCACGAAAGAGGGCGGCATCGCCGGACCGCGCGTGCTGGAGCACATGGTGGACGCGGTGTTGTATTTCGAAGGCGAGACCGGCTTGCGCTTCCGCGTGCTGCGGGCGTTCAAGAACCGCTTCGGCGCGGTCAACGAGCTGGGCGTGTTCGCGATGGGCGACAAGGGCCTGCGCGAGGTGCCCAATCCGTCCGCGATCTTTCTCTCCGCGCACGCGCAGCCGACCTCCGGCAGCGCGGTGATGGTGACGCGCGAAGGCACGCGTCCGCTGCTGGTGGAAGTGCAGGCGCTGGTGGATCAATCATCATTAGGCAACCCGCGCCGCGTCGCTCTTGGCCTCGAACAGAATCGCCTGGCGATGTTGCTCGCGGTGTTGCATCGCCACGGCGGCGCGGCGGTGTACGACCAGGATGTGTTCGTCAACGTGGTCGGCGGCATTCGCGTGCAGGAGACCGCCGCCGATCTGCCGGTGCTGCTCGCGGTGCTGTCGTCGTTTCGCGACAAACCGCTGCCGGAAAAAACCGTGGCCTTCGGCGAAGTCGGGTTGTCCGGCGAAATCCGTCCGGTGCCCAACGGCGAGGAGCGCCTGAAGGAAGCCGCGCAGCACGGATTCAAGCGCGCAATCATTCCCAAGGCCAACGCGCCGAAGAAGTCGCGCATCGGCGAACTGCAAGTGATCGCGGTCGAACGGATGCGCGAAGCGATCGACGACGCTTTCGGCGCGGTCTAGGCGATCGGGAAGGCGCGGAATTCCGGTAAGCGTTCGGCGCGCGCTGCGAACGCGGCTAGCTTGGGATAATTCGCTGCCGGTGCCACGTCGGCCGCCACCAGTTGCACGAATCCCCAGGCCACTGCAAGGGTGATGTCCGCCTGCGTCAGCGCGTCACCGAACAACCAGGCGTCCTTGTCGACACCGCGCAGTTCCTGCTCCAGCAAGGCGCATGCATCCCGCAATTGCCCGCTGATGCGTGATGTCCAGCCCGCGTCCTGCCGTTCCGACCCGCGCTTGTGTTCGTAGAAGATCTGCACGGCTTTCTCGGCGGCCACCAGCGCCACGCCGATCCAGCGCAACGCGCGCCGGTGTTGCTCCGGCGCGTTGGGCATCAGCCGGCGGTTCGCGAGCGTTTCCGCGTGATCGATGATCAGCGTCGAATCCACCAGCACCAAGCCGTCGTCGCACACCAGCGTCGGTACTTTCACCAGCGGATTGATCGCGTGCATCTCGTCGAAATTGCGGAAGACCGACAGCGATCGATGTTCGAACGGAAGGCCGAGCAGTCGCAGCGAGATCGCCGTGCGACGCACGTAAGGGGAATCGAGCATGCCGATCAGTTGCATGGTTTCTCCAGTGGGCCTTGCAGGCCGGTCAATTCGATTGCATCCGGCGTCACCCGCAGCACCGAGCCCTGTTCGTACCAGTCGCCCAGCACGATGCGTTGCGCTTTTTCACCGTCCAGTTCGAAGTCATGGATTGCCGGTCGATGGGTATGGCCGTGGATCATTCGGGTCACGCTCGCTCCACGGAGTGCGGCTTCGACTGCGTGCCGATTGACATCCATGATCGCCATGTTCGTTTGCGAAACATGCGCGCGGCTGGCATCGCGCGCCTTCGCCGCGAATGCGCGGCGCGCGGACAGCGGCTGCGAAAGAAACATCTTCTGCCAAGCCGGATCGCGCACCTGGCTTCGGAAAGCGAGATACGCGGCGTCGTCGGTGCACAGTGTGTCGCCATGCAGGATCAGCGTCGGCGTGCCGTAAAGGTCCACCACCGTTCCATCGTCCAGCAATTGCATGCCGGCTCGTTGGGCGTAACTTTCACCCAGCAGGAAATCGCGATTGCCGGCGATGAAGAACACCGGCACTCCGGAATCGCTCGCCGATCTGAGCGCCGAAGCCACGCGTGCGGGTAGCGGCACATCATCGTCGTAGCCGATATAGGCTTCGAACAAGTCGCCCAGGATGTACAACGCATCCGCATCACGCGCTTCGCTGGCGAGAAACGATTCGAACAGTTCGACGATCCGCGGGCGCGAGTCGTCGAGGTGCAGATCGGAGATGAAAAGCGTCGAACTCAATGCTGGCTCGACGTCACCGCGGGCGCGGTGGTTTTCTTCTTCGGCTTCTTCGGTTCCGGCGCGAACGGCACCTGTCCCGCGGTGGGAGACACCGGTTCCGCGGCGGGTTTGGCCGCTTCGCCGATCACGGTCGCGCTTTCGATCACTGGCAGAGGCCGCGGCACATCGCCGATGAACGGACCTTGCGGCCCGGTCGGAAGGTTGTCGATCTTGTCCACCACGTCCATGCCTTGGACCACCTTGCCGAACACCGCGTAACCCCAGGTCATGCCGCTCTGGTTGCCGACGTAATCCAGACGCGGATTGTCGACGATGTTGAAGAAGAACTGCGCGGTCGCCGAATCCGGATCGGGGCCGCGCGCCGCGGCCACGGTGCCGCGCAAATTCGAGAGCCCGTTGTTGGCTTCGTCGGGAATCGGCGGGCGCGTGCGCTTGGGTGTCAGTTGCCGCGTGTACAAACCGCCCTGCACCAGGAACATCGGGATCACGCGATGGAAAACCGTGCCGTCGTAGAAACCGTCTTTCACGTATTGCAGGAAATTGGCGACGGTCTTGGGCGCCTTGTCGGGAAACAGCTCGATCACGATGTCGCCCATCGAGGTATGCAGCTTCACCTGCGGGTGCGCGATCGCGGCCGCATTGCCCGCGCTCGATGCCGGGGCAGGCGGCGCGGCGGACGCACCGAGCGCGAATGATGCCAGCAAAGCGAACGCGGAAAGCCGCAGTGATGTGCGCATCATGACCTCGAACAGACGAACGAAGCGGGCCAATGATACGCAGCGCGGCTGAACAATGCAGGTTTATCGCGGCGGAATGGGCAATACCCGCGTCGCCCCGAACACGCAGGCAAACGTCGAACCCTTGCCGGGTGCGCTTTCGATTTCCAGCCGCGCTTCGTGCAGCGCCAGCACGTGCTTGACGATGGACAGCCCGAGTCCCGTGCCGCCGGTGGCGCGCGAGCGGCTGGATGACACGCGGTAGAACCTCTCGGTCAACCGCGGGATGTGTTGCGCGGGAATGCCGTATCCGGTATCGCTGACGCTGAAACGCGCACCGCCATCGCGCTCACGTCGCCAGCGGATGGTGATGCGTCCGCCTTCGGGCGTGTAACGCACCGCGTTGCTGACCAGATTGGAGAACGCGCTGTGCAGGTCGCGCGGCGAACCGCGCAGATCGCAATGCGCATTGTCTTCGAGCGTGATCGCGTGACGGCCGCCGCTGAGGGCTTCCGCTTCCTTGCGCAACGTCGCGAGCAGCGGCTGCATCGCCACGTCTTCGTCATCCGCGCGCTGCTGCGTTTCCAGTCTCGAAAGCGTCAGCAGATCCTCGACGATCTGGCCCATGCGCTTGGATTGCGCGCGCAATTCATCCAGCATCGGCGCCAGCGCGGGCACGTCTGCCGGTTCGATCAGTTCCAGATAACCGTGGATCACGGTCAATGGTGTGCGCAGTTCGTGCGACACGTTTGCGACGAAATCGCGCCGCACCTGTTCCAGATGCAGCAGGGCGCTGATGTCGCGCGCCAGCAGCAGCTTCGCGCCATCGCGCAGCGGGATCAGCGAAAACGAGAGGTGGATTTCAGGCGCGGCTGGCGCAGGGATTTCATCGAGCTCGCCCACGCCGCCTTCGGCCAGCCAAGCCGCGACGAGGGGCGAGCCCAGACAGTCGGCCAGTCGCGCACCGCGATCTTGCGGGAAACGCAGCCCCAGCAGACGTTGCGCGGAACGGTTGCACCAGCGCACGCGCTGTTGCGCATCCAACAGCACCACTGCGTCCGGCAGCGCGCCCGCGGCATCGCGCAGCATGCGCAACTGGCGCGCGAGCCCGCGCGCGCGTGAATGTTGCGGCATCGCGGCGTCCGCGCTCACGACTGCGCGGAAAAACGATAACCGGCGCCGCGCACGGTCTGCACCATGCGATCCAGACCATGCGGCTCCAACGTCTGGCGCAGACGGCGGATGTGCACGTCCACCGTGCGCTCCTCCACGTACACGCTGCCGCCCCAGACGTGATCCAGCAATTGCGCGCGCGAATACACGCGCTCCGGGTGCGTGGCGAAGAAATGCAGCAGGCGGTATTCGGTCGGGCCGATCTGCACCGGTTCGTTGTTCGCGTAAACGCGATGCGCGGGACCGTCCACGCGCAAACCGCCGATTTCGATCAGGCCGCTGCCATCGTCGCCCTGCGCGCGCCGCAGTACCGCGCGTATGCGCGCCAGCAGTTCGCGCGTCGAGAACGGTTTCACCACGTAGTCGTCGACGCCGGCTTCCAGTCCGCTGACGCGGTCGATCTCCTCGCCGCGCGCGGTCAGCATGATGATCGGAATCTCTCTCGTGTTTTCCTCGCGGCGCAGGCGGCGCGCCAGTTCCAGACCGGAGGTGCCGGGCAGCATCCAGTCCAGCAGGATCAAATCGGGAATGTTCTCCGCGATCGCGTGCTGCGCGGCGCGTGCGTCGGCGGCATGCGCCGGCTCCATGTCGGCACGGCGCAGCGCGAAGGCCACCATGTCGCGGATCGATGCTTCGTCTTCGACGATCAAGATGCGTTTGCGCATGCGTTGTTGTCGCGAATGCGGCTTGTGACGCGATTATTGCAGCGGCGTCATGTTACGGCGCGATGACAATTGAAGCCCCAGATGAGTCGCGATCGTCCTGATCGCCGAGATCAAAAAGCGGTGATCCCTGACCGCACTCAAGATGAAGCCCGGGATGAGTCGCGATCGTCCCTGATCGCAGAGATCAAAAAGCGGTCATCCATGACCGCACTCATGATAAAACCCGCGATCGTCCTGATCGCTGATGAAATCAGAACTGCCCGCAGGTATCGCCCGAACAGGCATGGAATCCCAACTGGCTGCCATTGCCGTTGTCCGGCTTATCGCCGGCCTGCGGCAGGTTGCGGCGCTGCATTTCCAGCGCGATCGGCGTGATCTGCGCGATGGTCGCCTCGATCCGCGCGCGCGAGTAGTAGTCCAGATCTTTCCGTTGCAGCAGCCGTTGCAACTGGCCCAGCGCGTCCTGCGGGCGGCCGGAGAGGAAAGTGGCGTCCGCATAGGCTTCGCCCGCACGGATGTCGTCGCCGGCGATATGGCAGGCGTGTCCGTAGGTGCGATACAGCTCCGGCTCGGAGTTGTCGTCCAGCATCGGCTTCAGCAGGCCTTGCGCGGTCTTGGCATCGCTGGCGTTGCCGCTCGCCAGCAAGGCCTGCGCGTAACCCAATGCGATCGCCGGATTCTGCGGCGACTGCGCGGACAAGTTCGCATAGCGGCGCAAGGCATCCGCGCGATTGCCCGCTTGCAGCTCGGCTTCGGCCATTCCCAATTGCAAGGTGTTGCTCTGCGGTTGCGTTTCCAGCAACGGCTTCAGCATTTCGACCGCCTTGCTGGCCTTGCCGGTGCGCTCCAGCGCCAGCGCGTAACCGTAACGATGCGCGGGCGTGTCGAAGCTGCTGCCGCGGGCGAGATTGCGTGCGTAGTAATCGACGGTGTCGTTGTAATCGCCGGAGGAGAGCACGCGGATGCGCTCGCGGATCAGCGCGTATTCGCCCCTGTCGGGGCCGCGGCGCGGCGCCTGCAGCAGAGCCGAGGTGTTCTTCACGAAAGGCAGCAGGCTGAGATTGTCGGTCGGGGCCAGCGAGGCGACCTGCGGCGCGTTGTGATCCTGTTCCTCGATCACATGCGCGCGTGCCTTCGCTTCGGCGATACGCTCGCTGGTCACGGGGTGATCCTGCAGGAACGGCGGCGCGTCGCCGGAGTAGTCGCCACCTTCGCCGCCGCCGGGACGCAGCGTTCGCGCCATGCGATCGAAGAAACCCGCCATCGCTTCCGGATCGTAACCGGCTTTCGCGAGCGTACTGATGCCGACGCGGTCGGCTTCTGTTTCGTCCTTGCGGGTGAAATCGATCTGGTGCTGGAGCATCAGACCGAGAACGGAATAGAACGCACCGGCGCCGGCATCGACGGAATCGCTGGTCGTGTAGGGCCCCGAGTAGCGGCTGTAGCTGGAACTATCCCTTCCGGAATCCGCCTTGCCGGCCGCGAGCGCGGCACCGATCGCGGCGAGGTAGTAGAGAGGCGTCGTCTTCTTCTGGTCTTCGAGCGCACGCTCCAAGTGGTGCTGGCTGATGTGCGCCAGCTCGTGCGCGATTACCGCCGCCAGTTCGTCCTCGCTGTCGGTAGTGGTGATCAAGCCGGAGAAGATGAAGATGTACCCTCCCGGCGCCGCGAAGGCATTGATCTCGGGATCGCGCAGCACGATGAACGTGTAATGCTGCGAGGGATCGGCACTGGCCGCCACCAGCCGATAGCCGAGCGCCTGCACGTAGGCATCCACCTGCGGATCGTCGAGCACGAGGTCGGCGGCCCGCAGATCGCGCAACATGCTCTGACCGTACGCCTGCTCCTCCTGCGGAGAGACCAGGCCGGCCGCGGAACTGCCGAGATTGGGCAAATTGACGTCCTGCTGCTGCGCGACCGCAGGCAGCGCCAGCGCGAGGCAGGTGAGGGCGGGAAGCAAACGATGCGCGCGCATGATCGGAGACGTGGTGGCGCCGTGTGTCTGTGACAAGGTACTGCGCCGCAGGTTCCGGTGATAGTGACCTGGGCTCGGCGTTCAGTGTCTGCACGTTTTCGTGCTGCCACCGGCTGTTACGCTTTCCGGAATCCCGTCCCCCGAATCCCAATGCCCGACATCGAAATCTACTCCTCCGGATTCTGCGCCTACTGCATCGCCGCCAAGAACCTGCTGAAGGCCAAGGGTCTGGACTGGCGCGAAATCCGCATCGACATGGACCCCGCTGCGCGCACGGCGATGCTGGAACGCAGCGGCGGGCGCCGCACGGTGCCACAGATTTTCATCAACGGCACGCACGTGGGTGGCTTCCAGGAACTGGCCGCGGCCGAGCACGACGGCACGCTGGCGAAGCTGCTCGAAACGTGACGCGGCAGGCACCTTGCCCGATAATCGCGGGTTTGCGCGCGGGCCTGATGCCGGCGCTTGCAGGAGTCCACGCATGACGCACACCATCGCGGTGATCCGCGGCGACGGCATCGGCCCGGAAATCATGGACGCATGCTTGCGCGTGCTGGACGCGCTGAATGCCGGATTGTCATACGAATTCGTCGATGCCGGGGTGGCCGCGTTCGAAAAGCACGGCGAACTGCTGCCGCAAGCCACGCTGGATGCCATCGCCAAACATCGCGTCGCGCTGAAAGGACCGCTGGCCACCCCGATCGGCGGCGGCTTTTCGTCTTTGAACGTCGAGTTGCGCAAGCGCTTCGATCTCTACGCCAATGTGCGCCCGGCGCTGTCCATGCCCGGCACGAAAGCGCACTACGAAAACATCGACATCATCACCGTGCGCGAGAACACCGAAGGCGCGTATCTCTCGGAAGGCCAGACGCTTTCGGCCGATGGCCAGACGGCGCAGTCGATCGTGCGCAACACGCGCCGCGGCGCTGAGCGCATCGTGCGCTATGCCTTCGAACTCGCCGAAAAACGCGGCAGGAAAAAAGTCACTGCCGTGCACAAGGCGAACATTCTGAAAACCAGTTCCGGTTTGTTTCTGGATGTCGCGCGCGAAGTGGCGAAAGCGCATCCGGCGATCGCGTTCAACGAGATGATCGTCGACAACACCTGCATGCAACTGGTGATGAACCCGTGGCAGTTCGACGTGATCGTCACCACCAATCTGTTCGGCGACATTCTCTCGGATTTGTGCGCGGGATTGGTCGGTGGGCTGGGCCTGGCGCCGGGCGCCAACATCGGTTCGGCCGCGGCGATCTTCGAAGCCGTGCACGGCTCGGCGCCGGATATCGCCGGCCAGCACATCGCCAATCCCTGCGCGCTGCTGCTGGCCGCGGCCGACATGCTCGATCACATCGGCCTGGTCGAACACGGCACGCGCGTGCGCGACGCAATCCGCGCGACGCTCGACGCGCACGATCGCGTCACGCCGGATCTGGGCGGCAGCGGCACCACCGCGACGTTTGCCGAAGCGATCGTTCAGCACTTCGGCGGCTGAGCCTCGCTCCGCCGCGGCTTGCAGCACGCATCAAGACAGCGCACAACTGTCATCCGCGCAGCCGCCGGTCTCGCGTTCGATGTAGCGCCGCATCGCGGGAATGCGCAGCAGCGGCAGCACCGGCCAGTAGGCCGGAATTTGCCGGCAGAGCAGGACGAAGCCTTCGGCGCCGCCGAAGGTTTCGCCGCTGTGCAGATCCTGCACCACGATCTGGCCCATGCGCATCGGACGGAGCGGCGACGGCTGCGTGGAATCCTCGAAGCGCCTCAGCCAGTCGAAGCGGCGGTGCATGCGAGCGATGCGCGCGCATTTGGCGCAATGGGGATTGCGATACAACCGGATGGCCGCCATCGAGCCGCTCCGTCCGATCAGTTGAACATGCCAGGTTTGTAATCGCCGACTTCCGGCCGCGCGGCGATGTTGATGCGGTTCCAGGTGTTGATCAGCGTCACCACCAACGTCAGATCGACCAGTTCCTTCTCGTCGAACTGCGCACGCGCCTGTTCGTACAACTCGTCCGGCACGGACTGATCGCGCGCGGTCAAACGCGTCAGCGCCTCGGCCCACGCCAGCGCAGCACGTTCGCGTTCGCTGTAGAACGACGCCTCGCGCCAGGCCGGCAGCACGTACAGGCGCTGTTCGGTTTCGCCCGCGGTGCGCGCATCCTTGCCGTGCATGTCCATGCAGTACGCGCAGCCGTTGATCTGCGAGACGCGCATCTGCACCAGCTCGCGCAAACGAGCTTCGAGTGTTCCGGCGCGCAGTTGCTTGCTCAGCGCGAACAGCGGCTGCAGGGACGTGAAATGTTGCTGGGCGTTGAAACGCGACATGTGTACTCCTTGCTTCGCTTGACATGGACGGAAGGATTCCGCCGTCAATGCAGGGACGTGTCCCTTCGGATTTTCGTGACCGCTTCGATGCGCGCCAGCTTGTCGGGATGACGGATCGCGTGGATCGCCGTGATGCGGTCGTTCTCGCAATCGATCCAGGTCGCCACGAACAATTCTTCGCCGCGCCAGGTCAACAGCGCCGGCGAGCCGTTGAGCGTCCGCAGTTCGTAACGCAAGCCGAAGTTGTTCGACAGTTGCGCGATCTGCATGTACAAGCGCGCCAGGCGCTCGGAACCGTGTAGCGGTTGCAGGATCGCGCGCGCCACGCCGCCACCGTCGGCGACCGCCACCGCGTCTTCCGCAAACAACGCGCGCAGGGTTTCCAGATCGGGTTTCTGCATCGCGGCGATGAAACGTTCGAGCAGACGCCGCTGCGCCTGCTCGTCCACATGAAAGCGCGGACGGCCTTCGCGCAGTCGCGTCCTGGCGCGGTGCACGCGCTGGCGGCAGGCGTCTTCGGCGATGCCGAGGATCGCGGCGCTTTCCGCGTGGCTGTAGTCGAACACTTCGTGCAGCAGGAATGCGGCGCGCTCTTCCGGGCTCAGCCGTTCCAGCAGCAGCAGAAATGAAAGCGTCAGTGTCTCGCTGCGCTCCATCGTCGCATCGGGCGCATCGGCCGCGGCGTCCAGCGGCTCCGGCAGCCAGGGACCGGTGTAGTGTTCGCGTTCCGTTTTTGCGCGGCGCAGGCGATCGAGCGCCAGACGCGTGGTCACGGTGACGAGCCACGCTTCCGGATCGTCAAGCGTGGCGATGTCCTGCGCATCCCAGCGCAGCCAGGCGTCGTGCAGCACGTCTTCCGCATCGGCGGGCGTGCCGAGCATGCGGTAGGCCAGCCCGAGCAGCCGCGGGCGGTGTTGTTGAAAGAGATCGGTCGGTGTCATGGCGAGTTCCCGTGAGTTTCATCTACAGGACGCGCAAACCGGTCGGAACGTGACTAGCGCAGGAGCGGCCAGGGCGCGAGCAGCAGTACCCATAGCAACACCACGATGCCCGTGAACTTCATCGCGCGGAACAGGCGCGGATTGGCGTGCTTGAAGCGCTTGCTGCGTTCGCGGTTGCGCTGGCCCATTGCATACAACCGGTTGAGGAAGCCGACCGGCTCGTTCTCGGTATTGGGCGAGGAGGTGATGCGGCCCATGAACGCGCCGACGCAGTGGTTTAACCGCTCCAGCCAGCGCCAGCGCAGCGGACGGTCGATGTCGCAGAACAGGATCACGCGTGTGATATCCGATTTGTTCTCCGCCGAATGCACGTAGGTTTCATCGAACACCACGTCCTCGCCGTCGCGCCAGAAGTATTCCCGGCCGTCCACGAAGATGCGGCAGGAATTGTCGTTGGGCGTGACCAGTCCCAAGTGGTAGCGCAAGGATCCCGCGAACGGATCGCGGTGCGGATTGAGTTTGGAACCCGGCGGCAGCAGCGCGAACATCGCCGCCTTCACCGAGGGAATCGCGTTCACCAGTTCCACCGTACGCGGACACAGCGCTTGCGCCGACGGCAGCGGTTCGCCATACCACTTCACGTAGAAGCGCTTCCAGCCTTCCTTGAAGAATGAATTGAAGCTGGCGTCGTTGTTGCGTTCCGCGGTGCGGATGTAGCCCTGATCGAACAGGTGCAGCGCCTCGTCGCGGATCGTGCGCCAGTTCTCGCGCAGCGGGTTCAGATCGGCGAAGCGCGAACGATCAGCATACGGTTTCACGTTCACCGCCGAGCACGCATACATCAGCAGGTTGTAAGGCGCGAACGCGGTCGCGTGGCTGCCGAGTTGCTTGCGCCAATGCAGGCGCACGTGGCTGCGCAGGTGCACCGCCCACGCGCAGGCGAGAAACAGCAGGATCAATGCGAGGATCGCGAGGCGGATTGCGATTGCCATTGAAAAGCAGATGGATGCGACGCCGCGCTTATTCTAGCGGTGCCGCAGCACGTGCAGTTCGCCGTGACCTGGGCGATACGCGTTTGCCAGTGCGCGTTGCACGAAGCGGATCGCACGGCGGGTTGCAATGCGTGGCGTTGCGCCTTTCGCGAGTTCCCCCGCCAGCGCGGCCGAAAGCGAGCAGCCGGTGCCGTGCGCCTGGATTTTCAGGCGCGAATGACGCATTTCGAACGTGCCGCGTTCGTCGACGAACAGATCGACCACGTCCTCGCCGCGCGCGTGACCGCCCTTCAGCAGCACGGATTTGGCGCCGAGTTCGATCATTGCCCGCGCCGTGCGCTCGGCCTCGCGCGCGTTCCTGATTTTTCCGCCGATCAATGTTTCCGCTTCGGGGAGATTGGGCGTCAATACGTCCGCAAGTGGAATCAATTCTTCGCGCAACACGCGGATACCCTCGCGATCCAGCAAGCGCGCGCCGGACGTGGCGATCATCACCGGATCGACGACGGTCCACGGCGGCCTGCGTCTCGACAATTCGCGCGCGACGCAGCGCACCGTCTTCGCATCGCCCAACATGCCCGTCTTCGCGGCGGTAATCGGGAAATCTTCGAACAGCGCCCCCAGTTGCGCGCGCAAGTGCTTCAGCGGCACCGGGTGCATCGCGCGCACGCCGCGCGTGTTCTGCGCGGTGATCGCGGTAATGGCGCTCAATCCATGCACGCCCAGCGCGGCAAAGGTTTTCAAGTCGGCCTGTATTCCCGCGCCGCCGCCGGAATCCGAGCCGGCGATCGTCAACGCGCAGGCGGGTGCGCTGCCAGTGATCACAGCGCTTCGGATGCGAAATCCGCCAACCGTGAGCGCTCGCCGCGGCGCAGGGTAATGTGCGCCGAATGCGCCCAGCCCTTGAAGCGATCGACCGCGTAGGTCAGACCGGAGGTGGTTTCGGTGAGGTAAGGCGTGTCGATCTGCTCGACGTTGCCGAGACAGACGATCTTGGTGCCCGGGCCCGCGCGCGTGATCAGCGTCTTCATCTGCTTGGGCGTGAGGTTCTGCGCCTCGTCGATGATCAGGTAGCGCGAGAGGAAAGTGCGCCCGCGCATGAAATTCAGCGAGCGAATCTTGATGCGCGAAGCAAGAAGATCATTGGTCGCCTGCCGTCCCCAAGAACCGCCTTCTTCGGGATTGGCCAGCACTTCCAGATTGTCGGTGAGCGCGCCCATCCAGGGCGTCATCTTTTCCTCTTCGGTGCCCGGCAGGAAGCCGATGTCCTCGCCGACCGACACCGTCGCGCGCGTCATTATGATCTCGCGATAACGCTGCTGATCCATCACTTGCGCCAGACCCGCGGCCAGTGCCAGCAACGTCTTGCCGGTGCCGGCGGTGCCGAGCAGGGTGACGAAATCGATGTCCGGGTCCATCAGCATGTTCAACGCGAAGTTCTGCTCGCGGTTGCGCGCGCTGATGCCCCAGACGCTGTGGTTCGGGTGCGTGTGATCCTCCAGCAGCACCAGTTTCGTCTTGCCGTCCTCGTTGCCGAGCACGCGCAACTCGACGCTGTTCTCGCCCGGCAGATACAGGCATTCGTTCGATTGCCAGGTTTCTTCCTCGCCCGGCTGCACTTGGTAGTAGGTGTGGCCGCGCTCTGACCACGAGCGCAATTCCGGATGCCGTTCCCAGAAGTCCGCCGGCAGTTCGGCGTGACCGGTGTAGAGCAGCGAGAAGTCGTCCAGCGCGCGGTCGTTCTCGTAATCCTCTGCGTGCAGGCCGTAGATCGTGGCCTTGATGCGCAGGTTGATGTCCTTGGTGACCAGCGTCACCGCGCGATCCGGATGGCGCTCGCGCAGCTCCAGCACCGACGACAGGATCTGATTGTCGGCCTTGCCGTTGCCGTTGGCGGTGCGGGTCTGGAAGTAAAGACGTCCATTCGCGCCGCCGCTTTTGAGCTTGATGCCTTCCGGCGAAGCCAAGGGCAGGCCATCTGCGGTACGAAAGCCGTTGCCGCGCAGGATCAGCTCGTTCAAAAACCGGCTGACCTGGCGCGCGTTGCGCGAAACCTCCGAACCACCCTTCTTCTTTTCGTCCAGTTCCTCCAGCACGGTCATCGGCATGAACACATCGTGTTCCTCGAAGCGGAACAACGCTGTCGGGTCGTGCAGCAATACATTGGTGTCCAGCGCATAGATGCGCTTGTCATTGACCGTCATCCCGCAAGAACCTCGATCGGAGTGCGCTCTATTGAGAAGTGCAGGCATGGACGCCTGCTGCTTTGTGCAGGGATGCACGTCATGGAACGGATCACTTGGCGGGAATGCTGTCCAGCACGGCTTGCGCGTGACCGGGCACTTTCACGCCGCGCCATTCCTTCGCCAGCTTGCCTTCCGGATCGATCAGGAAGGTGCTGCGCACCACGCCCATGAACTTGCGGCCGTAGAGGGTCTTCTCGTGGATCACGTCGAACGCCTTGCACCACTTCTCGTCGGTGTCGGCGACCAGCGGGAACGGCAGCGAATATTTTTCGGCGAAGCCGCTATGCGACTTCGCGCTGTCGCGCGACACGCCGATCACCTCCCCGCCGCGGCGCTTGAATTTCGGATACAGATCCCGGAAATCCTGCGCCTCGCGCGTGCAGCCGGTGGTGTTGTCCTTGGGGTAGAAGTACACCACCGTCCACCTGCCTTGCAGGTCGGCCAGCTTCAGCGTGCCGCCGTCGGCGGTCGTGCCCGCGAGTTTGGGAATCCTGCTGCCGATCTTCATCTCAGAATTTCACCGGATCCATGATCGCGTCCAGATTCAAGCCGTCACACAGCTCCAGGAAATCGTCGCGCAGCGCGGCGATGTGCGTTTCGGCCGGGATGCCGATGGTGAGCTGCGCCTGGAACATGTCGGCGCCCGTCTGCATCGCGCGGTAGCGCATCGAGGACAACTGTTCGATGCTGATGCCGCGGCGGGTGAAGAACTCGATCAGTTCCACCAGCACCGCCGGCTTGTCCGAAGCGACCACTTCGACGAGATACGGCAGCAGGTGCGTCTGCGCGTCGCGCGGCTGGGTGCGGTAGTGCAGCAGGCGCACTTCCTCGTCGCGGCCGATGCGCGTCAGCGCGTTCTCGAGCTTGGCGATCGCGTCCCAGGCGCCCTGCGCCAGCAACACCACCGAAGTGTCGGAACCGATCGTCGAGACGCGCGAGTCGACCAGATTGCAGCCCGCGTCCGCGATGCGCTTGGCCAGCGCCAGCAGCGGCGAGTGCGTCGCGGGCGAGACAGTCTGGATCAGCAGATGATGGTCGGCGCCGGGACGCGGTGCGGAGCGGTTCAAAGATTTAACGAACTGCTGGTGTGGGTCGCGATCAGCATAGCCGCCGGTGGTGCAGTGCCGCAAGCGAAGAATGCGACCTGCTAAGATGCCGCGTCCTCCGCAATGCACGTCACGCCTTGGAAATCAGCGGCAGTCTCTGCGCACTCGCAACGCCGTTCATGCTCGATGGCAGCCTGGATCTGGGTGCGTTCGCGCGCCTGATCGATTACCAGCTCGAAGGCGGCACGCAGGGGCTGGTAGTGGCCGGTTCGACGGGCGAGGCGCACATGCTCGACGAGCACGAATACGAGCGGCTGCTGGCCTTCGCGGTGGAGCGCGTGAAAGGCCGCGTTCCGGTGATCGCCGGCACCGGCGAAGCGGCGACTTCGAAGACCATCGCGCTGACGCGCCGCGCGCACGCATTGGGTGCGGACGCGGCGCTGGTGGTCACGCCTTTCTATGTGCGCCCCACGCAGGAAGGCCTGTACCGGCACTACATGGAAGTCGCCGAGCACGGTCGCCTGCCTATCCTGCTCTACAACGTGCCCTCGCGCACCGGCTGCGATCTGCTGCCGGAAACGGTCGCCGATCTGCGGGAAGACCCGCGCATTGTCGGTATCAAGGAAGCGCGCGGCGACATCGAGCGCATCCGCGACGTGGCGCAACTGATCCGTCCGGGTTTCGTGTTCCTCTCCGGCGACGACGCCACCGCCGACGAAGCGATGCTGGCCGGCGCAGCGGGTCTGGTTTCGGTGGCGAACAATCTTGCGCCTGCGGCCTTTCGTGCGCTGACCGACACCGCGCGCAGCGGCGATCGTCCAAAGACCGCGGCCTTGATGGAAACCCTGCGGCCGCTGATCGAAGCGCTGAACTGCGCGCCCAACCCGATCGCGGTCAAGGCGGGTCTTGCGGAACTCGGGCTGTGCCGCGCGACTCCCAGACTGCCGTTGCTGGAACTCGCCGAGGGCGAGGGCCGCGCCCGCCTGCGCGAGGTGCTGTCTCCCTGCGCCCACGCCGCGTGAGCTTCGGCGCACGTGCATGTCATACTCAAGGCCGGACCGATGGATACCGTAAACATGAAGAAATCGCGATACCTGCTCGCCGCCGTGCTTGTCTGCGCGGTGACCTGGCTCAGTGGCTGCCAGACGATCCGCGCGCACAATCCGTTCCGCCACCGCGAGCCGGATTACAAGTCCGCGCAGCAGGAGCAGCCGCTGGAAGTGCCGCCCGGACTGGATCAGCCGCAGACTTCCGAGGCGCTGACCGTCCCCGATGCGGGCGGCGGCTTGTCGAACATTCCGGTGACGGTGAACGGCCAGCCGGCGAACAGCAGCGCCGGCGCATCTGGGATGCCCGCCGCGGCGCCACCCGGCGCGTTGGTGTCGGGCAACAGCCTCACGCTCGCCGACGATCCGGACAATGCCTACCGCCGCGTTGGCCTGGCACTGGAACGCGGAGGCGTCGGTACCGTCAGCGCGCGCGACGACAACGCGCACAGCTATCAGGTCGCGGTCAACAGCGTGGTGGAAGTCAAGTCGCAGGGCAACTTCCTGCACCGCATGTTCCATCACAGCCACAGCGAGACCGTCACCGGCACGGTCAACGTCAGCATCGCGCCATCCGGCAGCGGCAGTGTGGTGAACGTGCAGGGCGATCAGGATGCGGTGGAACGCGTGCTGGCTGTGCTTCAGCAGCGACTCGGTGGCGGCGGTTGACGAGCCTTCCCCGCGGCTGACGAAAACGCCGCCGTGTGGCGGCGTTTTCGTCAGCGCTCAAGCAGCGGCAACTTGTCCGGCTTGCCGTCCCATTCCTTGGCATCGGGCGGCGCGTCCTTGCGTTCGGTCAACACCGGCCAGACCTTCGCCAGTTCCGCGTTCAATGCGATGAATTGTTCCTGGCCCGCCGGCACGTCGTCTTCGGGAAAGATCGCGTTGGCCGGGCATTCCGGCTCGCACAATGTGCAATCGATGCACTCGTCCGGATCGATCGCCAGAAAATTCGGGCCTTCATGGAAGCAATCGACCGGACAGACTTCCACACAGTCGGTGTATTTACACTTGATGCAGTTGTCGGTGACGACGAAAGTCATAGAGCCAGGAAACGGGATTGGAAATTCAGAAAGGCTGCTTCGAGCGTGCTGTGTTCTTTGAAAGTGCGGGCACGGATGGCCGCTTTTGGAATTCCACGAAGTCGAATCCTTTGAAGCTGCCAGAGGAAGCTCGAAAGAGCGATCATGGATGATCGCAAAAGCAAACCCGCTCCCTAGGGGAATCGAACCCCTGTTTTCGCCTTGAGAGGGCGACGTCCTGGACCGCTAGACGAAGGGAGCATGAAAGCGGACAGCGCGCTAGTATAGCGGACTCGCCGCGATTCGCGGCCGGATCGGAACCTTCGTTTGCACCCCGACAGCACGGAAGCCACCGCCGCAAACCTGCCGGCGCCGCGCGTGATCCCGCGCGCGCAGCACAACCTTTCGCGCAAGAACATCAGTCGCGGCGCGTTGCGCGTCTTGTACGGATTGCACGAGCACGGTTTCCGCGCATGTCTGGTCGGCGGCGCGGTGCGCGATCTGCTGCTGGGCGGAAACCCGAAGGATTTCGACATCGCCACCGACGCCACGCCGGAAGAAGTCAAGAAGCTCTTCCGCAATTGTCGTTTGATCGGCCGGCGTTTTCGTCTCGCGCACGTGATTTTCGGTTCGGAGATCGTGGAAGTGGCGACCTTCCGCGGCGCCGGTATCGAAGGCGAGGGCGATCGTCATCTCGTCGAAGGGCGCATCGTGCGCGACAACGTCTGGGGCGCTATCGAAGAGGACGCGCTGCGCCGCGACTTCCGCGTCAACGCCTTGTACTACGACATTGCCGATTTCAGCATCATCGATTACGTCGGCGGCATGCAGGATCTGGAGCAACGCAAGCTGCACCTGATCGGCGATCCCGAGCAGCGCTACCGGGAGGATCCGGTGCGCATGCTGCGCGCCGCCCGACTCGCGGCCAAGCTGCAATTCGCGATCGATCCGAGTGCATCGGAGCCGTTCTCGCGGCTCGGACATCTGCTGGGCGATGCGCCGCCGGCACGGCTGTTCGATGAGAGCATGAAGCTGTTCATGACGGGGCATGGCCTCGCGAGTTTCCGCAAGCTGGAAAACTGCGGCTTGTTGCATCACCTGTTCGCCGGCGCCGCACGCGCGCTGGCGCGCGACGAACACGGTGCGCTGCGTTCTTTGGTCGAAGCGGGCTTGGCGGGCACCGATGCGCGCGTGGCGCAAGGAAAACCGGTGACGCCCGCGTTCCTGTTCGCGGTGCTGCTGTGGGGCGAGGTCTACGCACTGGCGCGCGGCATGCAATCCGAAGGCGTGGAGCGCGCCTTGGCCTGGCAACGCGCCGCGCACAAGGTGATGGCCGAACAAACCGCGCGCGTGGCGATCCCGCGCCGCTTCAGCTACGCGATGGAGGAAATCTGGGCGCTGCAACCGCGTTTCGCCGAACGCTCGAGGAAACGCGTGTTCCGGCTGCTGGCGCATCCACGTTTTCGCGCGGCCTACGATTTCCTGTTGCTGCGCGCGGCCGAATCCGACGAGCTGCGCGAACGCGGAGAATGGTGGACCCGCGCGCAGACATTGAGCCCTGAAGATCTCGCGGCGGAGTTGACGAAACCCGTGGCCGCTCCGGAAACCGCAGCGACCCCGAATGGTGAAGCGGCGACACCGCGCAAGCGTCGCCGCCGCCGTGGCGGGCGAGGACGCAGAACGAAAGCCGCTTCGTCTTCGGATGATGCATCCTGACCGTGATGGTCCGTGCATTCGTTGCGCTCGGAAGCAATCTGCACGATCCGCTCCGGCAGGTGCTGCGCGGCTTCGATGCGCTCTCGCGTTTGCCGCAGACGCGGGTGATCGCGCGATCCCGGTTGTATCGCAGCGCGCCTTGGGGAATCACCGAGCAGCCGGAATTCATCAATGCCGTCGCCGAACTTGAAACCGGATTGCAACCGCGCGAACTGCTGGATGCGCTGCTCGCCATCGAGCGCGCCGCGGGACGCGAGCGCGATGGCACGCGCTGGGGACCGCGCGTGCTGGATCTCGATCTGCTGTTGTATGGGGATCGACGATCGGACGAGCCGGGCCTGACGCTGCCGCATCCGCATCTGCACGATCGCGCTTTCGTGCTGCTGCCATTGAACGATCTCGCACCCGGTCTGCACGTGCCCGGCCGCGGCCGTGTGCGCGAATTGCTCAAGCAGGTGGATGCCGGCGGCTGCGCGGTGATGGACTGACGCTTGCGGGCGCAGCGATAATCCGCGTCCCCACCAGGGAAGCTCACGCATGTACGTGCAAGCCGACCGCGACGCGCGCAAGCCGGTGACCGTGCCGCGGTTGCGCGAGATGAAGATGAAGGGCGAAAAGATCGTCGCGCTGACTTGCTACGACGCCGCTTTCGCCGCGCATCTGGAAAGCGCGGGCGTGGACATCGCGCTGGTCGGCGATTCGCTGGGCATGGTGGTGCAGGGGCGCGCTAGCACGTTGCCCGTGGCGCTGGACGAAATGACTTATCACACCGCGATGGTCGCACGCGGCATTTCGAGCGCGCTGCTGATCGCCGATCTGCCCTTCATGACTTACCGCAATCCGGAGATCGCGCTGGAATCGTCCGCGCGGTTGATGGCTTCAGGCGCGGCGATGGTGAAGTTGGAAGGCGGCGACGGTTGGGTGTGTGAAGTAATCGATGCATTGACCGCGCACGACGTTCCGGTGTGCGCGCATCTCGGCTTGACGCCTCAGTCGGTGCACAAGCTGGGTGGTTACCGCATGCAGGGCAAGGATGAAGATGCCGCGGCGCGTTTGCGCGAGCAGGCGCGAGCGGTGGCGCAGGCCGGCGCCGAACTGCTAGTGCTAGAATCGGTGCCGGGGGCGCTGGCGGCGCAGATCACGAAAGAGATTGCGATTCCGACCATCGGCATCGGCGCGGGAAGCGATTGCGATGGCCAGGTGCTAGTGCTGTACGACATGCTGGGGATCACGCCTGGCAAGCGGCCGAAGTTCTCGAAGGATTTTCTGTCCGGGTGCGATTCGGTCGCGGCGGCGATCGCCGCTTATGCCGCCGACGTGCGCGCCGGAAAATTTCCCGCCGACGAAAACATCCTCGGCTGATCGTCCTCGCATGCGCACTGCAACCGACGCTCCATCCCTGCGCGCCGCGGTGCGCGCCTGGAAACAGGAAGGCCTGCGGGTCGGTTTCGTGCCGACCTTGGGCAATCTGCACGCGGGCCACTATTCGCTGCTGGAACTCGCGCGCAAGCACGCCGATCGCGTGGTGGTCAGCGTGTTCGTCAATCCCACGCAGTTCGCCGCCGGAGAGGATTTCGAAAAATACCCGCGCACCCTGATGCAGGACAGCGCGGGCTTGGCGGAACACGAATGCGATCTGCTGTTCGCGCCGGAAGTCGAGACGATCTATCCGTACGGTCCGCAGAACTCGATCCGCATCCACGTGCCGCAAATCACCGAAGCGCTGGAAGGAGCGCATCGGCCGGGACATTTCGACGGCGTGGCTACGGTGGTCGCCAAATTGTTCGCGCTGGTCGCGCCGGACCTGGCCGTGTTCGGACAGAAGGATTGGCAGCAGTTGCTGGTGGTGAAGCGGCTGGTGCGCGAACTTGCGATGCCGATCGAGATCATCGCCGCGCCGACCCTGCGCGCGGACGACGGCCTGGCGTTGTCTTCGCGCAACCAGTATCTGAGCAAGAGCGAACGCGCGCTCGCGCCGCAGATCCACGGCACGCTGCAATGGATGCGCAAAGCCGTGCTGGAGGGCGAACCGCGAGCAGCGGTGGAAGGTGAAGCGGTGCAGCGCCTGCAACGCGCCGGCTTCGTGCCGGACTACGCGGTGGTGCGCCGCGCCGAAGACCTGTCGTTGCCGGAAAACGGCGAACGCGATGGCCTGATCGCCTTGATCGCCGCCAGGCTGGGCTCGACGAGATTGATCGACAACTTGGCTTTTGATTCTTGCGATCGTCCCTGATCGCCGCCTGATGTTGTTCCCTATGAAATCCTGTTCCACAGGACTACAAACACTACGAGCGGCCATCCATGACCGCACTTCTCATCAAGATCGAAGTCCACTTGTTGCGCCGCACAAAAATCCCCATATCAACGGTATAATCCGTATCGCCGCTCCTTCGCGGCGGGGAAACGTCCATGCAACTGAACATGCTCAAGGCCAAGATCCACCGCGCGACGGTCACGCACGCGGAGTTGCATTACGAAGGCTCGATCGCCATCGATGGCGACCTGCTGGACGCCGCCGGCATCCGCGAATACGAACAGATCCACGCCTGGAACGTCAACAATGGCGAGCGCTTCGTCACCTACGCGCTGCGCGCGGAAGAGGGCAGCGGCATCATTTCCGTGAACGGCAGCGCCGCGCACCGCGCGCAGCCGGGCGACATCATCATCATCGCCGTATTCGCCACCCTGAGCGAAGCGGAAGCCGCGGTATTCAAGCCGATGCTGGTGTACGTGGATGCGCGGAACCGCATCACGCACACCAACCGTTCGATTCCCAAGCAGATCGCCGCGGCGTAAACCGTTTACGCCGCCGCTTTTGCGGTTTGCTGTTCCAGTGCCCACGCCACGTGTTCGTGCACCAGCGCGGACGGGTGATCCGCGCGCGCTCGCAGCGCTTCGATGATTCCGGGCGAATGCGGCGCGTTGCCCAGCGCGATCGCCACGTTGCGCAGCCAGCCTTCGTAGCCGGTGCGGCGGATCGCCATGCCTTCGCTCTTGCGAAGGAATTCTTCCTCGCTCCACGCGAACAGCTCGATCAAGGTCGCGCCGTCCAGTGCGTGCCGTGGCGCGAAATCGGCTTCGCGCGTCGGCCGCGCGAACTTGTTCCACGGGCAAACCAGTTGGCAATCGTCGCAACCGAACACGCGATTGCCGATCAGCGGCCGCAATTCGACGGGGATCGCGCCTTTCAATTCGATGGTGAGATAGGCGATGCAGCGGCGCGCGTCGAGCTGTTTCGGGCCGGTGATGGCGCGCGTGGGGCAGATGTCGATGCAGCGCGTGCAGGTGCCGCAGTGTTCGCTTGCTAGCGTATCCACAGGCAGCGGCAGGTCGGTGTACAGTTCGCCCAAGAAAAACCACGAGCCTGCATCGCGGTCCAGCAGCAGCGTGTGCTTGCCGACCCAGCCCAGTCCCGCATTGCGCGCCAGCGCCTTCTCCAGCACCGGCGCGGAATCGGCAAAGGCGCGGTAACCGAACGGCCCGATTTCGTCTTCGATGCGATTCGCCAGCTGTTGCAGACGAGCGCGCATCAGCTTGTGGTAATCGCGGCCCAATGCGTAGCGCGCGATGTATCCGCGTTCCGCATCGCGCAGCACTTCCCAGGGATCGCGCGCACCGTCCGAAAAATAGTTCATGCGCGCCGAGATCACGCGCACGGTGCCCGGTTGCAAGTCCTGCGGCCGTGCACGCCGCGAGCCGTGGCGCTGCATGTAGTCCATCACGCCATGGCGGCCTTCGTGCAACCAATTCAGCAAGTGCGCTTCGTCTTCTTCCAGTTCGATTCCCGCGATGCCGAGTTTGTCGAAACCCAGTTCCGCGCCCCACGCCTTGATGCGTGCGGTGAGTTGTACGAAATCGATTTCACTGCGGGATTGCATCCGAGCATTGTAGGATCAACGGATGGAATCGAT
>DATFCO010000183.1:0-7703 GCA_035253005.1 Rhodanobacteraceae bacterium | reverse complement strand
TGGTGCCCAGGAGAGGACTCGAACCTCCACGGAGTTACCCGCTACCACCTCAAGGTAGTGCGTCTACCAATTCCGCCACCTGGGCGTGGAGAGTCCTCGCATCCGTGCATGGACTTTTTGGCTGCTCGAATTTTCTGCGATTTGTAGAACCACCCTCACCCGCCGCGCTTCGGGCGGCGACGTTGCTATGCTCGCGCGTCCTGCGCTCGCCAATCAACCCGGCCCTCGGCATCCTGCCTCGTGCGTTCGCCAGCGCAGCCGATGCCATTCAAGGCATCACCTAAGCGCGCTGCCTCACCCCGCCAGCGGGAGAGGTGATTACCAGTTAATGCCCGCTGCTGCCCGCCGCTTTCGGTTTCGCCGGTGCGGTCGCCTGCGGCACTTCGCTGTTGTTCGCCGGTGCCGCGGGTTGCGTCGCCTGCGGCACCGCCCTCTGCGGCGGGTTGGCCAGCGGGTGGATAGTCGGCGAAGTCTGCGCCGCGGCGGAAGATGCCGGTGTGGGCGTCACCACGCCGGACATCACGCCGAGATCCGCCTGCGGTTTCTGCATGCCGACGCGGCTGAGATAAATGCCCATCACCAGGCTGAGGATGAAGAACAATCCGGCCAGCACGGCGGTCGCGCGCGTGAGAAAACTCGCCGATCCGCGCGCGCCGAACACCGTGGCGGATGCGCCGCCGCCGAAGCCGGAGCCCGCGTCCGCGCCGGCGCCGCGCTGCAAGAGGATCAGCACGATCATCGCCGCGGCGATCAGGACATAGAAAACGCTGAAGATGGTGAACAGCATGGATGGTTCCCGCGACGCTCAGCGCGCCGCTGCACATATGGCGAGAAAATCGGCCGCTTTCAAGGACGCGCCGCCGATTAGCCCGCCGTCGATGTCGTTTTCCGCGAACAGCTCGGCCGCGTTGTCCGGTTTGACGCTGCCGCCGTACAGGATGCGGGTCGAATCCGCGATTTTAGCATCGGCCTCCGCCAATTGGCTACGCAAGAGGGCGTGCACGGACTGGGCTTTTTCGGGGCTGGCAGTGCGGCCGGTGCCGATCGCCCAGACCGGTTCGTAGGCGACGATCACGCGCTCGAACACCGCGATGCCGCAGTGTTCGATCACCTTGCCGAGCTGGCGGCGCACCACTTCGGCGGTGCGTCCGGCGTCGTGTTCTTCCAGGCTCTCGCCCACGCACAGGATGGGCGTGAGGCCGTGTTCCAGCGCCTTGACGACCTTGCAGGCGATCTGCGCGTCGTCTTCGTGGTGGTATTGCCGGCGCTCGGAATGTCCGGTCAACACGTAACGGCAGCCGACATCCTTCAGCATCGCAGCCGAAACGTCGCCCGTGTAGGCGCCGTCGTCGTGCTCGCTGCAATCCTGCGCACCGAAGGCGAGCCGTGCGCCATGCCCTTCGATCAGCGGAACGAGATAGGGAAACGACGGGAACACCGCCACGTCGCAATGCGTGGGGAAATCCGCGACGATCGCGGCGACCAGTTTCTGCGCGCTCTCGCGCGTGCCGTACATCTTCCAGTTTCCGGCGACCAGTTTGCGGCGCATGTGCGGACCTTATGATTGCAGGATGCGAAGAATAACGAGAGCGGCGCGATGATGCGAACACCCGATGGCGGCAGACCGCGCGCGTTGGTCACCGGCGCCTCCTCCGGGATCGGCGCGGGGTTCGCACGACAACTGGCCGCGCGCGGCTGCGATCTGGTATTGACCGCGCGGCGCGAGGATCGCCTGCGCGCGCTGGCGGAGGAACTGCATGCGAAACACGGCATCGATGCGCAAGTGATCGCGGCCGATCTTTCGCTTGCCGACGCGCCGCAGCGGATCGTGGAAGAACTCGCGCACCTCAGATTGCAAATCAACATCCTGATCAACAACGCCGGTTACGGCGTGCCGGGCGGTTTTCTAGATAGCGACTGGCAAACGCACGCCGATTTCATCCGTGTGCTGATGATCGCGCCGACCGAGTTGTGTTTTTCCCTGCTGCCCGCGATGCGCGAGCGCGGCTACGGCCGCATCGTCAATGTCGCCTCGCTTGCCGGGCTGGTTCCGGGCACGCCCGGACACACCTTGTACGCCGCGGCGAAGTCGTATCTGGTGAAATTCTCCGAATCGCTGGCGCTGGAAAACCGCAAGCACGGCGTGAATGTGTGCGCTCTGTGCCCGGGTTTCACGTATTCGGAATTCCACGACGTGACCGGCGCGCGTCAGAAGGTGTCGAAAATGCCGGGCTGGCTGTGGATGCGCGCCGACGAAGTCGTGCGACTGGGGCTGGATGCGGTCGAGCGCGGCCGGATCGTGTATGTCACCGGCCGAGTCAACCGCTCGATCAAGACGCTGTTCAAATCGCTGCCGGACCGGCTGGCGCTGAAAGTGATCGCGCGGAGAGCGAGGCATTTTCGGGTGGAGAAATAGCCGTCAAATTCCAGCTTCGTCATTCCGGGTTCATCGCCGAGCATCGGCGATGAACCCGGAATCTGCCGTCCTTCAGTGCAAATGAGATTCCGGGTTCCGTTCGCTCCGCGAACGGCCACGGAATGACGAGTTGGCAGAAATCGGCACAGGCGCACTCCTACCGTTCAGCCATAAAGACGTCCTTCCCGAAACTCCGCAACTGCGGCACGTTCGCGTAGCCGAGGTGCGGCAAGCCGAAGATGTCTTCCATGCTGCGCAGCAACGAGTAGTGGTTGTACTCGACATTCGAAACCGTGCCGGGCGCAATCATCGGCGAAATCAGCACCGCGCCGATGCGGCCGCCGCCCGGTCCGAACTGTCCCGGTTGCGGGCCGCCAGCCAAAGGCTGCTCGCCGCAACAAGCCGCCGCATCGGTGCCTTCGTCGAAGGTAATGATCAGCAGGCCATCCTGTTTGAACGCGGGTGAGGTGAGGATCCGTGGCACCCACTCGCGCAGGAACTTGTCCGCTGAAACCAATCCGCCCGGCTCGCCGTTCCTGCACGGCGCATCGTGGCCGTCGTGACAGAGGTTGGGCGTGATGTAAGAGAAATTCGGCGTGGTATCCACGCGCTGCAAATCATTCTTCAGCGCATCCAGATTGACCACGTGCGCCGCGCAATGCGCGGAATCGTCGATGATCGAATGGAAATACACGAACGGATCGTGCTTGTCGGCGTACTGATCCTTCTCGCTGGCGCGATTGGTGACATCCGTCGCGCCGATCGGCACGTGTCCGCACGCCGCCGCTTCGCGCGCGGGATCGGCGCCCATGTCCTCCATGTATCCTTTCCATGTTAATCCTGCCGCTTCGAGTTGATCCGCCAGCGTCCTCACGTCGCGCGGGTACACGCAACCCTCGCCCAGTGCCTGCCCGTTCGCATCCAGGCCGGGCTCGCTGCGTACGAATTCGCTGAAGACCTTGCAGTCGTCTTGCGTCGTGGCATTCGGCGCCTGCCCGCTGATCATCGCGATGTAATTGTCGAGGCTGTAATGGCCGATGCCGTAATAGTTCGGCAGTAGTGCGCCCTGTTTCGGCAATTCGTGCGCGAGATAAGGCGCCGGAGATTGCGCGCCGAAGGTGACCTCGAACGGCTCGTTCTCCAGCATGATCACGAAGACGTGGCGCACAGCAGCGAGCGATGTGGCATTCGAAGCGTCGGACCGCTTTACAGACGTGCAGGAGCTCACACCAAGAACTATTAATATCAAAGCCAAGTAGTAAAACTTTCGCAGCCTCATGATTCCAAGCTCTGCTCGTTGATCTGCTCAGCCATCATTTCGCACTGACGCATCAGCGCCCTTTCGTCGGTACCTTGACAGGAAACCTTGTGTCCCCACAGGTCAATACCCTCCGCAAGCCATCCTCCGGCAGATGTTTCCTTCAGACGAAAGAACCAACCAGTGACCTCTCCGCGAATGGGATAGGACTCCAAGGCTTCACGCTCAGTTCGCTTTTTAATGATGCTTTTCAAGATCCCGCCACCAGCCTCGCCAGAAAAAACGCCGCGCACGCGGCGATGCCGCCGACGATCACGGTCTGTAACGCGCCGCGGCGCATGCCCGTGCCGGCGAACCGGCCCTTGATGCCGCCGAATACCGCCAGCGCGATCAGGGTGGCGATCGCGGAGATCCACAACGCGGTGCGCGGCTGCGTGATCAGCATGTACGGGATCAGCGGCACCAGCCCGCCGATCACGTAGGCACCGCCGATGGTGCACGCGCTGCGCAAGGCGCGGCCGGGCACCGGCCGCTCCAGCCCGAGTTCGTAGCGCATCATGAAATCGACCCAGGCTTCGTGGTCGCGATGGAATGCCGTGAGAATCGGTTCGCATTGTTCGCGCGTCAGACCGTAGCGCGAGAGGATGCCTACGATTTCCTCTTCCTCTTCGCGCGGCAGCGCTTTCACTTCGTAGCGTTCGCGATTGCGTTCCTTGGCGTAATGCTCGGCATCGCCGCGCGCGGCGAGATAGCCGCCCAGTCCCATCGCGATGGCACCCGCGGCGATTTCCGCCACGCCCGCAGTGACGATCAAACCCGATACGGCCACCGCGCCGCTCAAGCCCGCCGCCAACGCGAACGGCACGGTCAGGCCGTCGGCCATGCCGATCACAATGTCGCGCAGCAGGTCCGATGCGCCGAAGTGTCTTTCGATGTGCGCGGCGCGTGGCATGGCGGCATTATGGGGCAAGAACATCACTGTGCGACCAGGCCGAAGCGCGCACCCGGAAGTCGCTGGATCCCGGATCAACGCACATCCATGTGCTGTCCGGGATGACCACATCCTTTGATCATATGAGCCGTATCTCGCGTAACCGTTCCTGCAAGTATTCGTGCGCAGTGATCGGCATTTCGTAGCGTCGCGGATTGTCTTCGCTGACGCAGGACGACAACGGATCGAGCACCACATCCGGATTGGGATGCAGGAAGAACGGGATCGAATAGCGGGCTTTTCGCGCTTCCTCGCCGAGCGGATTGACCACGCGGTGCGTGGTCGAGGGATACACGTGATTGGTCAGACGTTGCAGCATGTCGCCGATGTTCACCACGATGGTATTGCCGCTGGTCGTGATCGGCAGCCACTGGCCTTCGCGCGTCAGCAGTTCCAAACCTGCTGCGGACGCGCCGACCAGCAGCGTGATGAAATTGATGTCCTCGTGCGCGCCGGCGCGCACGTTGGGAATGTCGGCGGTTTCGATCGGAGGGTAATGGATCGGCCGCAGGATCGAATTGCCCTTGTCGGTCTTGCCGTCGAAGAAATGTTCCGGCAAACCGATGTGCAAGGCGAGCGCGCGCAGCACGCGCGTGCCGAGTTCATCCAGAGCGCGATACAAGCCGTAGCCGTATTCGCGGAAGCCCGGTATTTCAGCCGGCCACAGGTTGGGCGGCATCAGCGCGCGATACGGCGAATCGTCCGGCAGCTCGCGGCCGATATGCCAGAACTCCTTGAGGTCCGGATGGACGCTGTCCTTCGCGGTTTCGATTTTGTAAGGCGTATAGCCGCGCGCGCCGCCCGTGCCGGGCACGTGGTACTTCATCTTGGTTTCCAGCGGCAGCGCAAAGAATTGCTGGAACACGTCGTATGCGCCGTCGATCAATCGCGCATCGATGCCATGTCCGGTGATGCCGCAGAAACCGAATTCACGGTACGCCGCGCCGAGTTCGGCGACGAACGCATCGCGGTCGCTGTCGTAACGGCGGATGTCGAGGACGGGAACGCGTTGCATCACGACGAGCCGTTCGCCGCCGCGGTCACCGCATCGGCAAGGCGCGCGGCCAGCCGCTCCACTTCCGCGGCGTCCGCGGCTTCGATGGTGACGCGCACCACCGGTTCGGTCCCCGAAGGCCGCAGCACCACGCGGCCGCGGCCGCGCAACGCAGCCTCCACTTCAGCGAGCGCTTGCTGAACGTTCGGCGCGGCGACCAGCGCTGCGCCGCCCGCCGCGCGTACGTTGCGCGTGATCTGCGGCAGCTTTTCGAAACCGTCGCGGGCTTCCGGCAAATCCTTGCCGGCGCGCGAGAGCGCATCCAGCACCGCCAATGCCGACACGATGCCGTCGCCGGTGCTGGCGCGATCGAGACAGAGAATATGCCCCGACGTTTCGCCGCCGAGCATGCCGCCGTGCTCCTTCAACTGCTGCAGGACGTAGCGGTCGCCGACCTTGGCGCGCAGGAACTTCACGCCCGCGCCGGTCAACGCGCGTTCCAGGCCGTAGTTGCTCATCAGCGTACCCACCACCGGTCCGCGCAATCGCCCGCCCGCCAGCCAGTCCCGCGCCAGCACGTACATCAGGTCGTCGCCGTCCACCAGCTCGCCGTGGCGGTCGATCATCTGCACGCGATCGCCGTCGCCGTCGAAGGCGATGCCCAAATCCGCGTGCTGTTCGATCACCGCGCCGCGCAACGTCGCCGGATGCGTTGAACCGGCTTCGCGATTGATGTTGAAGCCATCGGGCTCGCACCCGATGCGCGTCACCCTCGCTCCCAGCGACGAGAACACTTTCGGCGCGACGAGATATGTCGCGCCGTGCGCGCAATCCAGCACGATGTGCTTGCCGGACAAGTCGGGCGGCACTTGCAAGGTGCCGAGGCAGAAACGCGCGTAGCGCTCGATCGCATCGTCGACGCGGCGCGCCTTGCCCAGCCGCTCCGGTGCGACGGTCGCAAACGGCGCTTCGATCTCGCGTTCGATTTCCGATTCGATCGCGTCGTCGAGTTTTTCGCCGGTCGCGGAAAAGAACTTGATGCCGTTGTCCTCGTACGGATTGTGCGAGGCGCTGATCACGATGCCGGCGTTGGCGCCCAATTCGCGCGTCAGTTGCGCCACGCCGGGCGTCGGCAGCGGACCGAGCAGTCCGACATCGGCCCCCGCGGCGACCAGCCCCGCTTCCAGCGCGGATTCGAACATGTAGCCCGAGACGCGCGTGTCCTTGCCGATCAGCACCAGCGGGCGCTTGCCGTCGCCCAGCACCACGCCCGCGGCGCGGCCCAGCTTCAGCATGAACTCGGCGGTGATCGGCCATTCGCCGACGCGGCCGCGCACGCCGTCGGTGCCGAAGTACTTGCGGGAATCGGACATGTGCCTGCTTGCGCTGGAATGACCGTCCGATTTTATCAGTCGTCGCCGAACCGCTGCGAACCGAACGGTTTGGGTTCGGCCCTGGTAGGCGCATCGCCGTCGTGTACCGCCTGCCACACCGCCAGCGCATCGCGCGTCTGCGTCACATCGTGCACGCGCACGATCGTCGCGCCACGTTGCACCGCGATCAGCGCCGCGGCGGCGGAACCCGCCGCGCGTTCCACGCCGCCCGTGCGGCCCGTCAATTTGCCGATCATGGATTTGCGCGACAATCCCACGAACACGCCCGCGGCGAGGTCACGGAAGCGGTCCAGCGCGCGCAGCAGCGCGAGATTGTGTTCGAGCGTCTTGCCGAATCCGAATCCCGGATCGACCAGCACGCGGCGTTTGTCGATGCCCGCCATCTCGCAGGCGAATACGCGCTCGGCCAGGAAACGATGCACTTCGCCGACCACGTCTTCGTAGTGCGGATCGTTCTGCATCGTGCGCGGCTCGCCCTGCATGTGCATCACGCACACCGGCACCTTCGACTCCGCCGCCGCATCCAGCGCGCCTTCGCGGCGCAGCGCGTAAATGTCGTTGATCATCCCGGCACCCGCGGCAACCGCCGCGCGCATCACCTCGGGCTTGGAAGTGTCGATGCTGATCGGCACGCCCGATTCGCGCGCGAG
>DATFCO010000182.1:0-8774 GCA_035253005.1 Rhodanobacteraceae bacterium | reverse complement strand
TGACGGTAGTGTGAGACGGATGATGGTAGCCGATGCCGCTTGCCGGCTGCATCGCGTGCGCGCATCCTTGCTCAACTCAATTGACATCCAACGCCATGGACCGCTACGAGCGCATCCTCACCCTGCACCGCATCTTCAAGGTTTCGCGGCATCCGGTCAGCCAGCAACGCCTGAAAGAGGAACTCGGCTGCTCGCGGGCGACGCTGTACCGCGATGTCGCCTTCCTGCGCGATGCGCTGGGCGCGCCGGTGGAAAGCGATCCGGATCGCCACGGTTTTGCCTACGACCGCGAGGAAGCCGATCGCTTCGAGCTGCCGGGCTTGTGGTTGACCAGCGAGGAATTGTCCGCGCTGATGGCCTTGAACGAATTGATCGGGCGCTCCGATCCCGGCGTGCTGGCGCCGGCGCTGGCGCCGTTCAAGGCGCGGATGGAGCGGTTGCTGACCGAACACGCGGACGGCACGCCGCTGCCGGTCGAACGCATCCGCGTGATCCCCTACGGCTCGCGCAAACTCGACCAGCGCGTGTTCCGCATCGTCGCTGGCGCGGTGCTGGCGCGGAAACGTTTGAAGTTCCGCTATCGCGCGCGCACCACCGATGCCGACACCACGCGCAACGTTTCGCCGCAGCGGCTGACGCACTACCGCGACAACTGGTATCTGGACGCCTGGGATCACGATCGCGAAGCGCTGCGCAGCTTCGCGGTGGACCGCATCATGGAACCCGAGCAACTCGAAGAATTCGCGATCGACCGCGACAACGCGGAACTGGATGCGGTGCTCGCGTCCAGTTACGGCATCTTCGCCGGTGCGCCCAAAGCCTGGGCCACGATCCGCTTTTCCTCGCGCGCGGCGCGCTGGGTCGCCGACGAACACTGGCACTCGCAGCAGGAAGGACAGTTCCTGCCGGACGGCCGCTACGAATTGCGCGTGCCGTATTCCAATTCACGCGAATTGCTGATGGACGTGATGAAGTACGGGCCGGATGCGGAAGTCGTGGCGCCACTGCCGTTGCGCGAGGAGATGAAGATCCTGCTGAAGCTGGCGCTGGACGGGTATTCCGCCAACGCGTGACGACGTCACAACGCCGTCAGATTCGCATATGCCGCCACCAGCCACTTCGGCCCGACCTCTGCGAAGTTGACCTGGATGCGCGTATGCGCGCCAGCGCCTTCGGCGCTGACCACCACGCCTTCGCCGAAATGCGCATGGCGGACGCGCTGCCCGAGTTTCACTGGCAGCGATTCTTCTTCCAAACGTTTGTGTCCCCAATCGCGCGGCACGTAAACCGGGCGCGTGATCTTGGCGCGCGGCCGCACTTCTTCCAGCAGCGGTTGCGGCAATTCGGCGAGAAAACGCGACGGGCGCGCCAGCATTTCCGCGCCGTGGATGCGGCGCGATTCGGCGTAGGTCAGGACCAATCGCGTGCGTGCGCGGGTGATGCCGACATAAGCCAGACGCCGTTCCTCTTCCAGACGTGACGCGTCTTCGGTCGAACGCTGGCTGGGAAACAGGCCTTCTTCCAGGCCGACCAGGAACACGATCGGAAATTCCAGCCCCTTGGCCGAGTGCAAAGTCATCAGTTGCACGCAGGGCTGGCCGATTTCGCCCTGCGCTTCGCCGGCTTCCAGCGCGGCGTGCGCGAGGAATGCGGCGAGTTCCGACAAGCTCGCTTCGATGTCTTCCGGTGTCGGTGCGAAACGGCTGGCGACATTGATCAGTTCGTCCAGATTTTCCACGCGCGATTCGGCGTTGCCGCGCGAATCGCGTTCGTAGTAGTCGCGCAGACCGGAGTGCGCGATCGCGTGTTCGACCTGTTCCGACAGGTTGAGCGACTGGAACGCCCGCGCGAAGTTTTCGATCAGCATCAGGAACCCGCGCAGCGCATTTTGGGCGCGGCCGGCCAGTGAAGGCGTGGCGAGTTCCGCAAGCGCCGCATCCCACAGCGAACTGTCGTCCGCGCGCGCGCGGCGGCGCAGTTGGTCGAGCGTGCGTTCGCCGATGCCACGCGGCGGCGTGTTGACGGCGCGCTCGAAGGCCGCATCGTCGTGACGATTGGCCGCCAGCCGCAAATAGCTCAATGCGTCCTTGACCTCTGCGCGTTCGAAATATCGCTGGCCGCCATACACGCGATACGGGATGTCGTATTGATGCAGTTGTTCCTCGAACGCGCGCGATTGCGCGTTGCTGCGATAGAGCACCGCGATCTCGTCGGCGTTGCCTCCATGCTCGATGTGCTCGCGGATGCGCTCGATCACGAAGCGCGCCTCATCCTGGTCGTTGTAGGCCGCGTACAGCGCGATGGCCTCGCCCTTGCCGCCGGCCGTCCACAACTGCTTGCCCAGGCGCGAAGGGTTACGCGCGATGATCGCGTTGGCGGCTTCGAGAATATTGGCGGTGGAACGGTAGTTCTGTTCCAGCCAGATGGTTTTCGCACCCGAGAAATCGCGCAGGAATTGCTGCATGTTCTCCACGCGCGCGCCGCGCCAGCCGTAGATCGACTGGTCGTCATCCCCGACGGCGAATACCGTACCGGTATTGCCGGCCAGCACGCGGATCCACGCGTACTGCAGCGCGTTGGTATCCTGGAATTCGTCGATCAGCAGATGCCGCCAGCGCTCGCGGTAGTGCTTGAGCACTTCCGGTTTGTGCAGCCACAGTTCGTAAGCGCGCAGCAACAGTTCGGCGAAATCCACCAGCCCCGCGCGGCGGCAGGCTTCTTCATAGGCGCGGTAGATCGAAAGATAGGTGCGTGCGACCGGATGGTCGCCGGCTTCGATCTTGTCGGGTCGCTTGCCTTCATCTTTCCAAGCGTTGATCTGCCACGTGGCCTGACGCGGCGGAAAGCGGGCTTCGTCCAGACCGAGCCCCGCGACGACGCGCTTCACCAATCGCTGCTGATCGTCGGCATCCAGAATTTGAAAGGTTTCCGGCAGATTCGCGTCAGCCCAGTGCCGCCGCAGCAAGCGGTGCGCGATGCCATGAAACGTGCCGACCGAAAGCCCGCGCGTGCCGGCGGGCAGCAGCGACTCCAGCCGGCCGCGCATTTCGCCCGCGGCCTTGTTGGTGAAGGTGACGGCGAGGACCGCCCACGGCGGCACGCGTTCGACTTCGATCAGCCAGGCGATGCGGTGGGTCAACACGCGGGTCTTGCCGGAACCGGCGCCGGCCAGCACCAGATACGAACCGGGCGGGGCACTGACCGCCTCGCGCTGCGCGGCGTTCAACGAATCGAGCAAATGCGAAACATCCATCAGCGGAATTGTAGCGGGCCGTGCCTCGCGGACGCGTCGGGCGTGCAGTGCTATGTTCCTCTCGCTCGTGGACGCTTCGTTCCGCGGAAGGGAGAACAGCATGTCGATATTGGACAGTCTCACCGGCGGCCAAAACACTGGCGCCAGTTCGGCGCTGGAAATCATCGGCGGCCTGATCAATCACGCCGGTGGGTTGCAGGGCCTGCTCAACACGCTGCAGCAGGGTGGACTGAAGAACGCAGTCGAATCATGGGTATCCACGGGCGCCAACCAGACGATCAGCGGCGGCCAGTTGCAACAGGCGATCAACGGCACACCGTTGGGCGCGCACGTCAACGAGATCGCGCAGAAACTGGGCGTGGATCCGAATCAGGTGCTGGGCAGCTCGCGCAGCATCTGCCGGCTGCGATCGACCATATGACGCCCAACGGACAGGTGCCCGCCGGCGAGGCGGACCTGAGCGCACTGCAGAGCTTGGCGGCGAAGCTGGGTTTGTAACTCCCGGGCATGCGGCGCGGATCAACCGCGCCGCGACTGCTTACGATTTGCGCATCGCACCCGCGATTACCAAGCCCGCACCGACCACGATGCCGACGATTCCCAGCGCCTGCGGCACGACCTTCTGCTCGGAGGCCTGCACCTTGATCGGACCGAGTTGCGCCTTGGTTTCGTTGTCGTTGTAGGTGAGACGGCCCAGCGCCACCCAGATTCCCAGCGCCGCAATGATGATGCCGACCACGATCAGACCTGCGCGCATATACATTCTCCCTCGTTGAACCCGCGCCGATGCTACGCGAGCTCGCGCTGCGCGCAAAGTTTCTTCGCGTCCACGCTAATAAAATGCCCCGAGAGCCAGGGGGGAGCTCTCGGGGCGGGGTTGGAGCCGAACCTGGGGAGGGATTCGACCCCATTTGGTTCACTCAGGGAGGTGAGTGAAACCCGGACGCCGTTGCGTGCGTCCGATGCTTAGATAAGCACGGGCAGCGTTAAGTTCAAATGAGTTTTCCGGGTCAATTCAGGGGATGTTCATGCGAAGACTGGGCATGACTTCCGGCATATCGATGAAACGTTTGGACGTCCAAATGCAGGGTCTGGATCGGCGCAGTGCCCGCATTTGTCCTAATGCGCTTCGTCCCAGTTCGTTCCTTCGCCCACTTCTACCAGCAATTGCACCGAGAGTTGCGCGGCAGCCTGCATGCGCTCGCGCACGCCAACCGAGACTTCTTCCAGCGCTTCGTCGCGAATCTCGAACACCAATTCGTCGTGCACCTGCATCAGCATGTGCGCGTCGTCGCGTTGCAGCAACCACCGATCGATCTCGATCATCGCACGCTTGATTATGTCGGCCGCGGTGCCCTGCATCGGTGCATTGATCGCAGCGCGCTCGGCGCCGGCGCGCTGCGCGGCGTTACGCGAGCGCAGCGATTCCAGATACAGGCGGCGCCCGAACAGGGTTTCCACGTAGCCGTCGCGCTGCGCCTGCTCGCGAGTGGAATCCATGAACGCACGCACACCGGGAAACCGCTCGAAGTAGCGCGCGATGTATTCGCCCGCTTCCAGTCGGCCGATGCCCAGTGCGCGCGACAGGCCGTGCGCGCTCATGCCGTACATCAGCCCGAAGTTGACCACTTTCGCCGCGCGGCGCTGGTTGGCATCCACGGATTCCGGCGGCACGCCGAACACTTCCGCGGCGGTCGCGCGGTGCACGTCGGCGCCGTCCTTGAACGCGCGGATCAAGGTTTCGTCACCGGAAAGATGCGCCATGATGCGCAATTCGATCTGCGAATAATCCGCCGCAAGCACCTTCCAGCCCGGCGGTGCGATGAAAGCCTGCCGGATGCGCCGCCCTTCCTCGGACTTGATCGGGATGTTCTGCAGGTTCGGATCGGTGGAAGAAATGCGCCCGGTCGCGACCGCCGCCTGGTTGTAACAAGTATGCACACGGCCCGTGTGCGGATTGATCATCAGAGGCAGTTTGTCCGTGTAGGTGCTGCGCAATTTCGCCAACGCGCGGCAATCCAGGATCAGCCGCGGCAGTTCGTGCTGGTCCGCGATCGCTTCCAGCGCTTCCTCGTTGGTCGATGGCTGGCCGGTCGGCGTTTTCATCACCGCCGGCAGTTTCAGTTCCTCGAACAGCAGCGCCTGCAACTGCTTGGGCGAATCGATATTGAAATCGCGGCCTGCCAGGCCGTAGGCGCGCTGCTGGATTTCGTGCATGCGCTTGGCGAGTTCGTCGCTCTGTCGCCTCAGCGCGGCGTCGTCGATCAGCACACCGCGCCGCTCCATTCGCGCCAGCACCGGGACCAGCGGTAGTTCGATTTCCTCGAACAGTTTGCGCAACGACGGCCTTTCCCGCACCTGTGGCCACAGCGCCTGATGCAGACGCAAGGTGATGTCGGCGTCTTCCGCGGCGTAACGGCACGCCTGATCCAGCTCGACTTGCGAGAACGAAATCTGCTTCGAGCCCTTGCCAGTGACGTCCGAATACTTGATGGTGTCGTAATCCAGATAGCGTTTGGCCAGCGTGTCCATGTCGTGGCGCGAGGCGGTCGCGTTCAACACGTAGGATTCCAACTGGCTGTCGAACTTCAGCCCGCGCAGTTCGATGCCGTGCAATCCCAGCACGTTGATGTCGTACTTGGCGTGCTGGCCGACTTTCGGTTTGTTCTTGTCTTCCAGAATCGGCTTCAGCGCGGCCAGCACTTCTTCGCGCGGCAGTTGTTGCGGCACGCCCGGATAGTCGTGACCGACCGGGATATAGCAGGCGCGTTGCGCTTCGACGGCGAACGACAGCCCGACCAAGTCGGCGCGCACCGATTCCAGAGAAGTGGTTTCGGTGTCGAAGGCAATCAGTTCAGCGTTGCGCAGCTTTTCGATCCACGCATCCAGTTGCGCGCGCGTGGTGACGAGTTCGTATTCTCCGGGCGCGGAAAGCTTCGGATCAAGCCGGCTTCTGCTTTGCTCGTCATTCCCGCGCAAGCGGGAATCCAGTGACTTTTCGTCATCACCCGTAAAGGCACTGGATTCCGGGTTCCGCGCTTCGCGCGGCCCCGGAATGACGGCGGAAGTTTGCGGCGCTCCCCGTTCCCCGTTCTCCGCTTTATCCAGCTCTTTGAGGGCCTGCACGAACGCATAACGCCGATACAACTCGCGCAACGCATCCACGTCGCGCGCACGCAGCGCCAGATCGGTCGGCTCGACTTCCAGCTCGCAATCGGTCTTGATGGTCGCGAGCTGCTTCGACAGCGGCAGGTGTGGCAGCGCGCCGCGCAGGTTCTCGCCGATCTTGCCGCCGACCTCATTAGCGTGCGCGATCACGCCGTCCAGATCGCCGTATTGCGAAATCCACTTCGCCGCGGTTTTCGGGCCGCACTTGGGCACGCCTGGGATGTTGTCGATGGAATCGCCCATCAGCGCCAGCAGGTCGACCACGCGTTCGGGCGGAACGCCGAATTTCTCGATCACGCCAGCGCGATCCAGCACTGAACCCGTCATGGTGTTGACCAGGGTGACGTGCGGCCCGACCAATTGCGCGAAATCCTTGTCGCCGGTGGAAATGGTAACGTCGATGCCTTGCGCGGCCGCGCGCCGCGCCAGCGTGCCGATCACATCGTCGGCTTCCACGCCTTGCACGCGCAGGATCGGCAGGCCCAGCGCGCGCACGATCTTCAGCATCGGTTCGACCTGCGCGACCAGATCCTCCGGCATCGGCGCGCGGTTGGCCTTGTAGTCGGCGTACAGCGCGTCGCGGAAGGTCGGGCCGGACGCGTCCTGCACGAACGCGGCGTAATCGGGTTCGGCGTTCAGCGTGGCGCGCAGCATGTTGACCACGCCGAACAGCGCGCCGGTCGGCTCGCCGGCCGGATTGGTCAGCGGCGGCAGCGCATGGAAAGCGCGATAGAGATAACTGGAACCGTCGATCAGTACGAGCGTTGCCATCCGCCGATTCTCTCATGCACTGTATGCGTCGCGGTTCATGCTCGCGGTGTATGCTTGATCGTGGTCGGCAACACGAGCATTGACAGCAGGAGTGATGGGCGATGAAGAAACACCTGTTCGCGTTGATGCTGGAAATCGCGTTCACCGCGTTCGCCGCCGTGGCCTTCGCGCAACAGTCCGATTCTCCGCCCGCCAAAGGGTCCGGCCTTCCACCGCCGGGCATCAACGATCCCGGCCCGAAGCAATCCTCGATCCCGCTGCCCAGCACCAGCATTCCGCCGTCGATCGCGCCGGCCGCGCGCGCGGCCAACGGCGAGCAGGCGCCGACGGTCAGCGTGCACACCGAAAACAACGGCGACACGGTCGAGGAATACCGCCGCGGCGCCACGCTCTACATGGTGCGCATCACGCCCAAGAACGGCGTCACGCAGACCTTCATGGTCAACGGCGGCACCGGCAAGCTGATCCGCGATCCGCGCATGGGTCCGGTCGATCCGGTGTACTACACGATCTATCAGTGGGGCGGGGCGCCCAAGTCCGCCAGCAGCAGCGATTGAACGCGGTTACGCGCTATCCAGTTCCGGATATCGCCGGAAAATTCCGTCGTTGTTGAACGGAATCCGCCGCGGCGAAGCTAGATAGGCGGCGATGCCGGCGCGCTGCGCGATGCGGTCGTGCAATTCGATCATCAGCGGCAACTCGTCTTCCAGTTTGCGCATCGTGCGCGGAAACGCATAACGCAATCCTTCTACGACCTGGAACAGCGAGAGATCGGCGTACGTGGTCGCGCTGCCGACCAGGCAGCGGCCGCGGCCGCGCGCGTTCAGCGCCAGCACACGCTCGAAGTAACCGAGGTATTTCGGCAAGCGGCGGCGACGCAGATCGCCAGCACGGCGCCTGGCTTCCGGCTGCTGATCTTCGTAATACAAACCCGACGCGATCGGATGATGGCTGTCGTGGATTTCCACGATCAGATCGGAGATCGTCAACTGCAACTGGTGCGTCCACAGCTTGCCGGTTTCGTCCTGCGGTGCGAGATTCAGGCGCTCGCCCAAGAACAGGAGAATGTTGGCGGTCTGCGCGATCAGCGTGCGGCCGGCTTTCAGGAACGGCGGCGCGAACGGCGGATGCACGCCACAGGATTCTTCCATGAACTTCATCAACGCCGCTTCGCCGCCGCCGGAAGCTTCCGGCAAGCGCGCGACATCGATGTAATCCGCGCCCGCGTCTTCCAGGGCCAGCCGCACGAACTCGCCGCGACCTTGAATCGTCGGCCAGTAGTAAAGCTCATAGCGCATGGCGCTAGCCTACAACGAAGCGTCATCCCGGGCAGGGACTGCCCGGGACCCAGTCGCCAGGGATGGCCAAAAGAACACTTTCGTTACTTCAATGACGAAAGTGCCGGACTCCGGTGAACACCATCGCCAGATCGTGTTCGTCCGCCGCGGCAATCACTTCCTCGTCGCGCATCGAGCCGCCGGGCTGGATCACGGCGCGCACGCCGGCCTGCGCCGCCGCATCGATGCCGTCACGGAATGGGAAGAACGCGTCGGAGGCCATCACGCTGCCGGCCACCGCCAGA
>DATFCO010000181.1:0-7121 GCA_035253005.1 Rhodanobacteraceae bacterium | reverse complement strand
CGCATCACGTCCGCCAGGCGTTTACGGTCTTTCACTTCCAGCGTGAACAGCAGCGTCGCCGCGAACGGACTGCGTTCTGTGTACTCGACGTTTTCGATGTTGGAACCTGCCGCGGCGATCGCGGCAGCGACCGTCGCGAGCACACCCGGCCGGTTGACGACTTCGATGCGCAGTTGCGCGCGATAGTCGCCCTGCACGTCGCGGTCCCATTCGATTTCCACGCGCCGCTCGGGGTGCTTGGACAGTTCGGGCATGTTCGGACAATTGATCCGGTGCACCACGATGCCCTTGCCGGGCGCGAGGAATCCGACGATGTCGTCGCCGGGCAAGGGATGACAGCAGTTGCCGAAGGTGAGGATGCCGCGCTCGGCGCCGCTGATGCGGATCTTCTCGCGCTGACGCACGGCCGCGCCCGCCCCCGCGCCGTGCAGCGCCACCAGTTGCGCGGCGACCTGGTCGGGCATGCGGTTGCCCAGTGCGATATCGGAAAGCAATTCCTCCAGCCGCCGCTGGTTGTGCTGGTGCAGATATTTTTCCAGCGCTTCGGACGGAATCGAATCGAGACTCGAGCCCAGCGCATCCAGCGCGCGATCGAGCATGCGATGGCCGAATTCGACCGCGTCTTCGTGCTGCAGGCGTTTGAGGAAATGCCGGATCGCGGTGCGGGCCTTGCCGGTGGCGGCGAAATCCAGCCACTGCGGATTGGGCGCGGCCGAAGGGGCGGTGACGATTTCGACCGTTTGACCGGACGCCAACAGCGCGCGCAGCGGCGCCAGCGTACCGTCGATGCGTGATGCGACGGCGTGATGACCGACATCGGTGTGTACCGCGTAGGCGAAGTCCAGCGCGGTCGCGTTCTTCGGCAAAGACAGAATGTCGCCACGCGGCGTGAACAGATAGACCTCTTCCGGAAACAAATCGATCTTGACGTTCTCGAGAAATTCCAGCGACGAAGGCAATGTCGCCTGGCGATCCGCGAGACCGGAAATCCACTCGCGGGCGCGCGAATGCGCGCTGTTGGACGGACCGGTGTCGGTCTTGTACAACCAGTGCGCCGCGATGCCGCGTTCGGCTACGGCATCCATGTCATCGGTGCGGATCTGGATTTCGATCGGCGCGCCGAAAGGACCAAACAGCACGGTGTGCAGAGATTGATAGCCGTTGGCTTTAGGGATGGCGATGAAATCCTTGAAGCGTCCCTCGACCGGTTTGTAGAGCGCATGCACCGAGCCCAGCGCCTGATACGCGTGCGCCGTCGAATCCACCACCACTCGGAAGCCGTACACGTCCATCAGTTGCGCGAACGATTTGCGTTCGGCGCGCATCTTCGACCAGATGCTGTAAGGTGACTTGATGCGGCTGACCACGCGCGCCTCGATGCCGTCGGCCGCAAGGCGCGCGCGCAGTTCGCCCTCGATCTTCGCCATCGCTTCGCGACGATTGCCCAGCGCGCTCTTGATGCGGGTGGCGATCACGCGGTAGCGGTCGGGATACAGCGTGCGGAAGCCGATGTCCTGCAGTTCGCCCTTGAACGCGTTCATGCCGAGCCGCGCGGCGATCGGCGCGTAGATTTCCAGCGTTTCACGCGCGATGCGTCGTCTGGACGCGGGATCCATCGCCCCCAGCGTGCGCATGTTGTGCAGGCGGTCGGCCAGCTTGATCAGGATCACGCGCAGGTCGCGCGCCATCGCCAGCAGCATCTTGCGGAAACTCTCCGCGTCGGCTTCCTGGCGCGATGCGAAGTCGACCTGATCCAGCTTGGTGACGCCGTCCACCAGTTCCGCCACGGTCGAGCCGAAACCGGCTTCGAGCTGCACGCGGGTCAGGCCGGTGTCTTCCAGCGTGTCGTGCAGGATCGCGGCGATGATGGTCTCGGCATCAAGATGCAGGCTGGCGAGGATGCCGGCCACCGCCAACGGATGCGTGATGTAGGGTTCGCCGCTGCGGCGCTTCTGCCCGGTATGCGCGTGTTCGCCCACGGCGTAGGCGCCGCGCACGCGGGTGATCTGATCTTCGGGCAGGTATTCGGAAAGCCGCGACGCCAGCGCGTCGATGTCGGTGATCTCGTCGCGCGCAGGCAGCGCGGGCGAGGCAATGGTTGCGGGCGTGGGCGCGTTCGCCGCGGTCATGGCTGACAGTGTATTTGCGTTCGTCCTTGAACGCTGCTCTGTCGATCATTCCGCAAGATTCAGCGTGTGGACCCCGCGACGTCAAAAGCGGCTATCCATGGCCGCACGTTCAACAGAGCAGTTCAGGCGAGGATGGGAATCTTCGCAAAGCGTAGCGAGCGAAAAGCCGCCATCCATGGCAGAAATGCTCCGTGGTTGCGCGACGGCGGCGCGCAGGAACCGGAGTGGTACACGTCAGTACATGAGGATTCCGAGCACCGCCGGCGTGCAAGCCGGCGAGCGCAGTAGCTTTGCGGAGATTTCCTACAAATCGTCGCCGCCCTTGCTCATGTCCTCATCGACTTCCGCCGCGGCCCATTCCAGCGCCTCGCGCTCGCGGCGCTCGCGCTCGATGCGGTCGATCTCATCGATGGTGGCCATGTCGATGCGCCGGTCGGCGATTTCGCGCAGCGCGATCACACTGGGCTTGTCGTTTTCCGGATCGACGGCGGCTTCGGCGCCCTTGGCGAGTTGCCGGGCGCGACGTGTCGCCATCAACACCAGTTCGAAGCGGTTGTCGACCACCTGCAGGCAGTCTTCGACGGTAATGCGTGCCATGAGGAAATTCCGATGAGAGAGAGTTTGACCTACGTACTAACCCGCGCTGTCATGCCTCCACAACCCCATCAAACGCTACGCGTTTGATCGCCCCCTTTACTAAAGGGGGCTAAGGATCAAAGCTGCGGGTTTTCAAACTTGCAGATTCTACCAGCGGTTGCCGGGGCTTGCGAGTGGCACTCGCCGCCTTGAGCCGGCCGCGTCAGGCCACCATGTAGAATCGCGCGTTTTTCCGCTCGGGAACTCCATGCATCTGTTCACCGCCAACCATGTGCGCTGCGCCCTGCTTGCCGCCGTGTTGGCGCTGGGCGGCTGCGCGACCGTGCCGCCGCCGCGCACGGACGACCCGCTGCAGAGCTTCAACCGCAAGATGTATGCGTTCAACCGGGCCGCGGACAAGGTGGCGATCCGGCCAGTCGCCATGGCCTATCGCAAGGTGACTACGCCGAACGCGCGCGAGCACATCAGCGATTTCTTCTCCAACGTGCGGCTGCCGATCACGATCGTCAACGAACTCCTTCAGGCGCATCCGATCGATGCGCTGAAATCGACCGGCCGGCTGGCGGTCAACACCACGCTGGGTCTGCTCGGCTTCTTCGATCCGGCGAGCAAGATGAACCTGCCGCTGGACGAAACCGATTTCGGCGTGACGCTGGCGCATTGGGGCGTGCCGGAAGGTCCGTTCCTGGTGATCCCGTTGGTCGGCCCGACCACCGCGCGCGACATCTGGCGCATGCCGGTGGACAGTTATTTCGATCCGCTTTCGTGGTACGCGCGCGAGCACGATTTCAAGTTCCACGCGCAATATTTGCCGAGCCTGGCTTATCTGATCACGCTGCGCGCGCGCGGGCTCGATGCCGAAAATTTCATGAACTCCGCCTACGATCCCTACATCTTCGAACGCGATGCCTATCGCCAGAAACGCATCTACGAGATCTATCACGGCAATCCGCCGGCTTCGGTGATCGAGCAGTTCCAGGGGGTCAGCGACAATGGCGACGACATCGACCAATTGCTGGAACAGCAGCACGCCTACGAAAAAGCGCACGGGATCAAGAACGATGGTTCCATCCCGGCGAAACCAAAGAGCGCTCAACCCGCTTCGGCTTCGACATCGGGTTCCAATCCCGAAGATTGAGTGCGCGCTTTGGTGAGAAGTACGCCCACGGATGGGCGCTTTTTGAATTTCGCTATCAGGGATGATGGCAAATCAAACCATCAGCATCGCACACTTCCGCCAGCGCGCGTAATCCCTCGGGTGGATCGATCACGTCCAATCGCTGTTTGTTGCGGCTCGCCTGCGCCAGCAGCGCCAGCACGCAGGCGAGACCGGCGCTGTCGGCGCGCGTGATGTCTTTCAGATCGAGGCGCGAGCACGCGCCGTGTGTCAATGCACGCGAGCCTTCGTGCAGGGCTCTCGCAGCGGTAGCAAAAGTCAGCGCGCCGGAAATGGCGAGCGTGTCCGCATCCGGATTGGAGCAGCGCACGGTTTCCGCAACGGCCGGATCTCGATGCATGCGCATCAATGTCCGGAGGGCTGCTGCGCCTGCTGCTGCAACTGGTCGATCGCCTTGGCGCCTTCGGTTTCCAGGCGTTTGATCAGGCCCTCGATGCCTTCCTTCTGGATTTCCGCATCGACCTGATTGCGGTAGTTGGTGACGTAGGAAATGCCTTCGATCACCACGTCATAGGCTTTCCAGTCGCCGCTCGATGTCTTGCGGAACACGTAATCCACCGACAGGCTCTTGCCGTCGTCCAGCAGCACTTCGGTGCGCACCACGCTGCGCTTCGCGTTGAGATCGCCTTCGAACGGCAGGATCTTGACCTTGCCCTTGGTGTAGTTGAGCAGCCCTTCCGCATAACGATGCGTGATCGAGTTGTAGAACGCGCGCGAGAAGCGCTCGCGTTGCGCCGGCGTGGCTTCGCGCGCATGCCGGCCCAAAACCAGCAGCGATGCGTAGTCGATATCGAAGTGCGGCAGCAGGATCCGGTCGATCACCTGGATCAACTGCTCCGGATTCTTGCGCAGCTCTTCGCGGTGACCGTCCAGCGCGTTGCCGAGCTGGTCGATGATGCTCTGTACGACTTGCTGTGGCGTCTGGGTGGACTGCGCGGACGCGGGCGCGACGAATGACGCGACGCCCGCAAGACAGACGACCAGGGCCACTGCAACGAAACGAATGAAACGCGACATGGATGCTCCAGATTCGAGTGTCGATCAACCGCCCGACGAAGCGGATTTCGGCGGCGTGGAGGAACCGGACGAGCTGCTCTTCGGCCCGCCGTTGACCAGGAACTTGCCGATCAGATCCTCGAGCTGCATCGCCGACTGCGTCAGCACGATCTCGTCGCCGTTCTTCAGGTTTTCCGGCGAGCCGCCCGGTTGCAGGCCAACGTACTGGTCGCCCAATAAACCACTGGTGAATATCGCGGCGCCGGAATCGTCGGGAATGTCGTCGTACTTGTCGTCGATCGCCAGCGTCACTAGTGCGTCCATCTTGCCGCGCTCCAACTGGATCGACTGCACTGAGCCCACGCGCACGCCTGCGATCTTCACCGGCGCACGTTCCTTCAGTTGCCCGATGTTCGAGAAGCGGGCTTTGACGAGATAACTGTGGCTCTGATGCACATTGGCAACGGACGTCGTCTGCGTGGCGAGATACGCCAGCGCGGCGAAGCCGAGCAGGATGAACAAACCGGTGCCGATGGCATAAGAAGGACGTGAATTCATAGTCATGTCGTCAAGTCAGGAACGCCGTCATTACGAAGTCCACCGCGAGGATCACGATCGCGGAGAACACCACGGTGCGCGTGGTCGAATATGCGACGCCCTCGCTGGTCGGCGGCGCGTTGTAACCTTGGAACACCGCGATCAAGGTCACCACCGCACCAAAGGCGAGACTCTTCCACACGCCGTCGATGATGTCCTTCCACAAATCCACGGTGGAGGTCATGTTGCCCCAGAACGTGCCGTTGTCCACGCCGAGCCAGGTCACGCCGACGAGATGCCCGCCGAGGATGCCGAGCGCGTTGAACAGGCACATCAGCAGCGGCATCGCGATCACGCCGGCGAGATAGCGCGGTGCGACTACGTAGGCGATCGGATCCACCGCCATCATTTCCATCGCATCGATCTGGTCGGTCGCACGCATCAGACCGATTTCCGCCGTGACCGCAGTGCCCGCGCGACCGGCGAACAGCAACGCCGTCACCACCGGACCGAGTTCCCGGAACAACGACAGCGCGACTACCGTGCCGAGTGCCGCGGTGCCGCCGAAAATCGACAGCGTGTAGTAGAGCTGCAAGGCCAGCACCATGCCGACGAACAGCCCGCAGGTCATCACGATCACCAAGCTCATCGCGCCAACGAACCACACCTGCCGGCAGATTTCGCGGAAGTAACGCAAGCTCTTCGGCAAGGCGACGAGAATGCCGAGAAAGAACAGTCCGCATTCGCCGACCTGCGCGATGCCATTCAAGAACCAGTTGCGGCGCACGAGCGTGTTCATCGCACGAATCCCAGATCGCTGGCGTAATCCGGCGCGGGATAGTGGAACGGCACCGGGCCATCCGCTTCGCCGCCGAAGAACTGCCGCGTCCAGGGCGAATCCTGGCGCACCAATTCATCCGGCGCGCCTTGTGCGACCAGCTTGCCGTTGGCGATCAGATACACGTGGTCGGCGACACGGCGCGCCGCGGCGAGTTCGTGCGCGACCAGGATCGAAGTGATGCCGAGTGTCTTGTTCAAGGTGCCGATCAGGCGCAGCACCTGATTCAGCGCGATCGGATCCAGGCCCACGAAGGGTTCGTCGTAGAGGATCAGCATCGGATCGAACACGATCGCGCGCGCAAGCGCCACGCGACGCGCCATGCCGCCGGACAATTCGCTCGGCATCAATCGCGCCGCGCCACGCAGGCCGACCGCCTGCAATTTCGTCAGCACGATGTCGCGGATCAGCACTTCCGGCAATTTCGTGTGTTGCCGCAGCGGGAACGCGACGTTCTCGAATACGTTGAAATCAGTCAGTAGCGCGGAGTTCTGGAACAGAAACCCGATCTTCTCGCGCAAGGCGAACAGCGCGTTGCGTGAAAGTCGCGCCACGTCTTCGCCATCCACCTGCACGCTGCCTTCGTCTGCACGCAATTGTCCGGTGATATGACGCAATAGCGTGGTCTTGCCGGTGCCGCTGGGACCCATGATTGCGGTCACGCTGCCGCGCGGAACATCGAGACTCAAGCCATCGAAGATTAGTTTGTCGCCAAGTCGCGTGTGCAGATCGCGCACCTGCACCAGTGGTTCGGCTCGGATGGATTGCGTGGAAGCGGACATGGACGCGCTACGTTAGCGGAAGCGCCGCGCGCGCGCCAAGCGGCCGCGGTTATGATGCGCGTTCA
>DATFCO010000180.1:0-10101 GCA_035253005.1 Rhodanobacteraceae bacterium | reverse complement strand
AAAGCTGGACGCTGAAATACTCGCGCGCCCTGAGCGACTATTTCGGCGCGGATGCCGAGCAAGGCTTCGGGCACGGCACGCGCGGCACGGATTACCTGCAACTCGATGGCGACGTACCGCTGTCGCCGCGCTGGGGCCTGCACCTGCACGCCGGCCGCACGCACTACGCATCGAAACTGCTCGCGCCAGTGCCTGGCGACGCGCGCAACCCCGGTTACGCGGATTATTCGCTCGCCGCCAACTATGCCTTCAATCCGCACTGGTTATTGGCCGCGGCGCTGAGCCACGTGACCAACGATGCGTTCTATTCGCACGTCGCCAGTTTCACCGATTCGTCCGCGCAAGAGAATCTCGGCGGCACGCGCGCGGTGTTGAGCCTTTCCACCACTTTCTGAGGCGAAGCCATGTTCGCGTTGTTCAAATCCGCCGCGATCCTGTTCGTGCTGATGACTGCGATCTCCGGGTTCGTTTATCCGCTCGCTGTGTACGGCATAGCACAAGCGGCGTTTCCAAAGCAGGCCAACGGCAGCTTGATCGAACGCGATGGCCACACAATCGGCAGTGCGCTGATCGGCCAACAATTCGATGCAGCGAAATATTTCCAGGGCCGCCCCTCCGCCACCACGCCGGCGCCTTACAACGCGATGGCATCGGGCGGCAGTAACCTCGGACCGAGCAACCCGGCCCTGATCGATGCGGTGGAGCAGCGCATCGTAGCCTTGCGCAAGGCCAATCCCGACGCGCAGGATCCGATTCCTTCCGAACTGGTGACGGCTTCGGCCAGCGGGCTCGATCCCGATATTTCTCCGCAAGCCGCGCTTTGGCAGGCGCCGCGCGTGGCGCGCGCGCACGGGCTGCCGCTGGCACGGGTGCGCGCACTGATCGACGCGCACGCGCAAGCGCCTTCGCTGGGTGTATTCGGCGAGCCTCGTGTCAACGTGCTGCAATTGAATCTGGCGCTGGACGACGCGCAAGGCGCGGCGGCGCATAATGCGCGCCGATGAGCGCAACGCGCCCCGATCCCGATCGCCTGCTGGCCGACATCACGGCGGAAAAGCGACAGGCCGCGCGCGGCAAGCTGAAGATCTTCTTCGGCGCCTGTCCGGGCGTCGGCAAGACCTACGCGATGCTGCAATCGCTGCAACAACTGCGCAGCGAGGGCAAGCGCGTGCTGGTCGGCGTGGCCGAGACCCACGGCCGCAGCGAAACCGCGCGCCTGTTACAGGACTTGCCTCAACTGCCGCTGCGCGAAGTGGAGTATCGCGGTCATGCCTTGCGCGAATTCGATCTCGATGCGGCGCTGGCCGCCGCGCGTCCCGATCTGATCGCGGTGGATGAACTGGCGCATTCCAATATCGAAGGCAGCCGTCATCGCAAGCGCTGGCAGGACGTGGAGGAATTGCTCGCGGCCGGCATCGATGTGCACAGCACCTTGAACGTGCAGCACCTCGAAAGCCTCAACGACATCGTCGGCCGCATCACCGGTGTGCGTGTGCGCGAGACTGTGCCCGATCGCGTGCTCGATCAGGCCGACGACGTGGTCGTGGTCGATCTGCCGGCCGACGAATTGTTGAAGCGCCTCGCCGAAGGCAAGGTGTATCTGCCCGAGGCCGCGCAGCGCGCGCGCGAGAATTTCTTCCGCAAGGGTAACCTGATCGCGTTGCGCGAACTGGCGCTGCGGCGCGCCGCCGACCGCGTGGACGCGCAGATGAACGATTACCGCCGTACGCGCGCGATCGAAGCGGTGTGGCCCGCGCGCGAACGATTGCTCGCCGGACTTGCGGGGACGGACGAAGACGAACGTCTGGTGCGCGACGCCGCGCGGCTGGCGCGCAAGCTGGAAGCGGACTGGATCGCCGCGCACGTGGACGTGGCGCAGCATCGGCTCGGCAAGCACGCGCGCGGCCGCATCGCGCGCACGCTGGAGCTTGCCGCCAGTCTCGGTGCGGAAACCGCGACGCTGCCGGGTACGGACGTGGCCGACGCGCTGGTCGCCTGCGCGCGCGCGCGCAACGTCAATCGCCTGTTGCTGGGACACAAGCCGCGCTCGCCGTGGCGCTTCTGGCACCGCTCCACCGTCGACCGCATCGGCCGCCGCCATTCCGATCTGGATTTGATCGTGATCGCGCGAGGCGCGCGCCAGCGTGCCCCGGAAATTCCGCGCGAGCGCATCGCACCGCGCATCAAGTGGCTGCCGTACCTGTGGTCCACTCTCGCCTGCTTCGCCGCCACCGCGGTCGCTTCGGTGCTGTTGCGCGTGTTCGACCTCGCCAACGTGGTGATGCTGTTCCTGCTGACCGTGGTGCTGGTTGCGCTGCGGCTGGGACGCGGGCCGGGAGCTTGGGCGGCGTTCCTTGCGGTGGCCTGTTTCGATTTCTTCTTCGTGCCGCCGAAGTTGTCGATGAGCGTGGGCGACACGCAGTACATCTTCACCTTCGTGCTGATGCTGGGCGTGGCGCTGATCACCGGTCAGTTGACCGCGCGCTTGCGCCACGAAGCGCGCGTGGCTTCGGCGCGCGAACACCGCGCGGTGATGCTGGCGCGTTTGTCGCGCGAACTGGCCGGCGCACTGGTCACGGAGCAGATCGTGGAAATCGCATTGCGCGATTTCGGCAGCGGTTTCCATGCAGGAGTGGGGCTGGCGTTGCCGGATGCGGAGGATCGTGTGCGCGCGATCACGCACAACACGATCGAGATCGACGAAAGCATCGCGCAGTGGGTTTACGATCATGCGCAAGCGGCGGGCGCCGGCACGGCCACGTTGAGCGCCGCGAAAGCGCGCTACATTCCATTGAAAGCGCCGATGCGCGTGCGCGGCGTGCTGGCGCTGGAGTTCGCCGGTGCCGAACCCTTGCGCGAACCGGAGGAGCAGCGTCTGCTGGAAGCCTGCGGCGGCCAGCTCGCACTGGCGCTGGAGCGCGTGCACTATGTGGAGGTCGCTCAGAACACGCTGGTGCAGATCGAGGGCGAGCGCATGCGCAACACGCTGCTCTCGGCGATGTCGCACGACTTGCGGACGCCGTTGACGACGATACTGGGCGCCGCGCAAGCCGCGGAACCGCAGCTGCGAGATCACGCGGCCGCACCGCTGCTCGGTTCCATCATCGAGCAAGCGCAAGCGATGCTGCGTCTAATCGAGAATCTGCTGGACATGGCGCGCCTGCAATCGCGCGGAGTGGAATTGAATCGGCAGTGGCAATCGCTGGAGGAAATCGTGGGCTCGGCGCTGCGCGAATTGCGCGAACCACTGCGCGCGCATCCGCTGAAAGTGGATGTGCCAGCGGACTTGCCGTTGCTGGAAGTGGACGCGCTGCTGATCGAGCGCGTGCTGGTGAATTTGCTGGAAAACGCGGCCAAGCACACGCCCGCCGGCACGCCGATCGATGTTCGCGCGCGCGATGAAAACGGAAATGTGGTGATCGAAATCGACGACGCAGGTCCCGGCCTTCCCGCGATCGCGCCGGACAAACTGTTCGATCCCTTCGAACGCGGACACAAGGAATCTTCCGTCGCGGGAATCGGCCTGGGCCTGGCGCTAGCGCGCCGCATCGTCGAAGCTCACGGCGGAAAGATCGAGGCGCGGCCGCGCTCGCCTCGTGGCGCGAGCTTCATCGTCACCCTGCCCGCGCCCGCGCAGCCGCAAGTGGAGCTGGCATGATCATGACGGGCGTGAGCGCGCGTATTCTGCTCGTCGAGGACGACGCCAACATCCGCCGCTTCGTGCGCGCGGCCTTGCAAGAAGAAGGCTTCGAGGTGTTCGAAGCCGAGACCTGCAAGCGCGCGTTGATCGAAGCTTCCACGCGGCAGCCGGATCTCGCGATCGTCGATCTCGGCCTGCCGGACGATGACGGCAAGCAATTCATTGCGCAGGTGCGCGGCTGGTCGGCGCTGCCGGTGGTGGTGCTGTCCGCGCGCGAGCGCGAAGAGGAAAAGGTCGCCGCGCTGGATGCGGGTGCCGACGATTATCTGGTGAAACCCTTCGGCGTGCCGGAATTGCTGGCGCGCGTGCGCGCGCAACTGCGCCGGCGCGCGCAGGCGGATGCGTCATCGGGTTCGAGCACGATCGTCTTCGGAGACATCGCCGTCGATCTCGCCATGCACGAAGTGCGCAAACGCGGCGAGATCGTGCACCTCACCCCGATCGAATTCCGCCTGCTAGCCGCCCTGATCCGCGGTCACGGCCGCGTGCTGACGCATCGGCAATTGCTGCACGAGGTGTGGGGGCCGGCCTACGTCGAGCGCGCGCACTATCTGCGCGTGCACATGGCCAATTTGCGACACAAGCTGGAAGACGATCCGGCGCAGCCCGAACATCTGCTCACCGAGTTGCAGGTCGGCTATCGATTGGCCGGCCTTTGAAGATCAAGGCCGGCGCGCCAGCTCGGGATTCTCCTTCGTCACCGGCATCAGATCTTTCTTCGAAACGCCGAGCCACAGCAGGATCGGATTGGCGAAGAAGATCGAGGACAGCGTGCCGACCAGGATGCCGATCAGCATGGTGATCGCGAAGCCGTGCACGGCCGGTCCGCCGAACAGATACAGCGCGGCCATGGTGATTCCGGTAAACAGCGAGGTGATGATGGTTCGCGACAACGTGCTGTTGATCGCGTGGTTCAACACCTGTACCGGCTCGGCCTTGCGCGTGGTGCGGAACATCTCGCGCACGCGGTCGAACACCACGACCTTGTCGTTAATCGAATAGCCCACCACTGCCAGCACCGCGGCAAGCACGGTCATGTCGAATTCGCGCTGTACCGCGGCGATGATGCCGACCGTGATTAGCGTGTCGTGCACTTCACTGGCGAGCGCGGCGACCGCGAAACGCTTCTCGAAGCGCAGGCCCAGATAGATCATGATGCCGACGATCACCACGATCACGGCGATGATGCCGCTGTTGCGCAATTCGGCGCCGACCTGCGGACCGACGAAATCGGGCGGCCGCGACAGCGACACATCGGGACGCTTGCTCTGCAAGGCTTTCAGCACGTCCGCCGCCACGCGGTCGGGTTTCACCACGCCTCCGACGATCGCGGCGGGGTCTGCCTTGGGTTGCAGGCGGATCGAAATATCGCGCGTGCCCCCCAGGCTTTGCACCACCGCATTCTCGAATCCGGACGACGCCAGCGCGCCGCGCACCTCGCCGACATCGACGGGCTTTTGATAAGTGACCTGCACCAGCACGCCCCCGGTGAAATCCAGGCCGTAGTTCAGGCCGCGCACCGTGATGAAGAAGATCGAAGCGATGATCAGCAAGACCGAAATGGTGATGCTGACCTTGCGCCAGCGCAGGAAATCGATGTTACTGTGCGGATTGAAAATCTCCATGTGCTTATACCGACAGTGTCTTCAGTTTGCGGCCGCCGTGGATCGCCGCGGTGATCGCATGCGTCACCGTTACCGAGGTGAACAGCGAGGTCAGGATACCGATGAACAACGTAATGCCGAAGCCCTTGATCGCGCCGGAACCCAAAGTCATCAAGCCCAGTGCGGCCAGCAGATGGGTCACGTTGGCATCCAGAATCGTCGACCAGGCTTTTTCGTAACCGGCGCGGATCGAAGCCAGCGGCGTGGAACCGTTGCGCAATTCCTCGCGGATGCGTTCGCAGATCAGCACGTTCGCGTCGATCGCCATGCCCAGCGTCAGCACGATACCGGCAATGCCAGGCATCGTCAGTGTCACACCTATCGCCGACATCACCGCGATCAGAATCACCAGATTGAAGAACAATGCGATGTCGGCCACGAGGCCGAACAGCTTGTAATAGATTGCCGCGGCGGCCAGCACCAGCAGCAGTCCCAGGATCACCGCACGTTCGCCCTTGCGGATGTTGTCCTGACCGAGCGAGGGGCCGATCACGCGCTGCTCGACGATGTCGGTCGGCGCGGCCAGCGAACCCGAGCGCAACAGCACTGCCAGCGTCTGCGCTTCCTGCTGACCCAGACCGGTGGTCTGGAAGCGCTTGCCGAACACGCCATCAATTCTTGCGTCGTTGATCACCGTTTCGGTGGTCTTGTAGGTGCGCACTTCCTTGCCGTTCACGATCTTCGTTTCCGGCACGCGGTCGACATAGACCACGCCCATCGGCTTGCCGACGTTCTGCGTAGTGAAGTCCAGCATCTTGCGCGCGCCGGCGGAATTCAGCTCGACGTTGACGTCGGGTGTTCCGGTCGTTTGATCGTAGCCTTGCGAGGCATCGACCAGCTCGTCGCCGCTGACGATGACCTTTTTCTTCAGCACGTAAGGTCGGCCATCCTTGTCGTAATAGAGCTTGTCTTCGGGCGGCACGTTGCCGGTGCGCGCGGCCTCGACCGGATTCACATCCAAATCGTTGGCGTGATATTCCAGCGTGGCCGTCGCACCGAGGATCTTCTTGGCTTCCGCGGTGTCCTGCACGCCCGGCAGTTCCACCACGATGCGCGTATCGCCTTGCTGCTGGATCAGCGGCTCGGACACGCCTAGCGCGTTGACGCGGTTGCGCAACGTGGTGACGTTCTGGCGGATGGTGTTCTGCGCCAGCTCGGTGACCTTCTCGGGCTTGATGTTGGCCTGCAACGCGGGCGCGCCGCCTGGAGTAGTGGTATCGGTAAGCGTCAGATCCTGCGCATCCGCGGCGATCGCCTTGTACGCGGCGTCGCGGTCGGCGGTCGAGCGCAGCACCACCTGTACGCCCTGCCCGCTCGGGGTCACCGAGTCGTAATGGATGTTCTTTTCGCGCAGCACTGAGCGGATGTCGTCCAGATAACGCTGCTGCTGTTTCTGCAGCACCGCGCTCTGATCCACCTGCATCAGGAAGTGCACGCCGCCTTGCAGGTCCAGGCCCAGCGGCATCGCGTGCGCACCGATCGCCTCCAGCCAGTGCGGCACGGTGCTGGCGAGATTCAGCGCCACCGTGTAGTTGTCGCCCAGCGCCAGCCGCAGCGTGTCCGAAGCGTGCAACTGCACGTCGGTGTTGGCAAAGCGCGCCAGCAGGCGGTCGCCCTCGATGGCGACGTCCTGATATGGAATTTTCGCCTTGTCGAGCGTGTCTTCGACTTTCTTCAGCAATGCAGTGTCGACCGTCGCGCCGCGATTGGCCGAAATCTGCACCGCCGGCTGCGGACGGAACACGTTGGGCGCGGCATACAGCAGCCCGAGCGCGAGCACGACCGCGACCAGCGCGTATTTCCAGCGGGGAAAATCACTCATGGGCGGCGTTTACCGGATGCGGCAGCGATTGCATTCGACATCACGAGGATTTCAAAGTGCCCTTGGGGAGCACTTGCGTGATCGCGCCCTTCTGCACGCGGATTTTCACGTTCGGAGCGATCTCGACGGTGACGAAGGATTCGCCGACCTCGTCCACGCGCCCGGCGATGCCGGCCGCGATCACCTCGTCATTGCGCGCGAGCTGGCTCAGCATCGTCCGCACTTCCTTCTGCCGCTTCATCTGCGGCCGGATCAGCATGAAGTAGAAGATGGCGAACAGGATCAGCAGCGGCAAAAACGAAATCAGCGGACTGGTCGCCGATGTGGCGGCCGGCGCGGCTGCGGCTTGTGCGGCTGAAATCAGCGAGAAACTCATCGGGACTCCGTCGACGGCCCCCATGTGTCTGCCGGGCCTGAAAAAAGACGGCGGATTATGCCACGGGTAGAGGTGGCGCGCAGCGCACCACTGGATAACAGTCCGTCATTCCGGCGAACGCCGGACTGCGAAGGCAGGATGCCGAAGCGAACATCGGCGAAGCCGATGGCAGGAAGGACAAGCGCCATGGATGGCGCGGTAGTCCAGCTTGCTTTTCCGCAAGATTGTTTGGGTTCCGCTCGCTGCCGATGACGGCGCTGCGCGCCGACGGCGCGGAAGCTCTCTCAAGATGGCCATCCGTGGCCTGCGCGATCGCATGCTCTCCAGTGCAATAATCAACAATCGAATCTTCGGACATGGCCGACATGCAGCACCTCACCGTCATCACCACCGGCGGCACGATCGACAAGGTGTACTTCGACGCGAAGTCGGATTATCAGATCGGTGCGCCGCAGATCGGGGAAATCCTCGGCCAGTTGGGCGTCGCGTTCGCCTTCGACGTGGTGCCCGTGCTGCGCAAGGACAGCCTGGACATGACCGATGCGGATCGCGCGGCGATCCGCTCCGCGATCGACAGCCAAGCGAACAGGCATGTGCTCGTGACGCACGGTACCGACACCATGGTGGAGACGGCGCGCGCGCTGGAAGGAATCAGCGGCAAGGTGATCGTGCTGACAGGCGCCTTGAACCCCGCGCGCTTCCAGGGTTCGGATGCGGTGTTCAACATCGGCTGCGCGGTGGGCGCGGTGCAGGCATTGAATGACGGCGTGTGGATCGCGATGAACGGCCGCATCTGGAATCCGCGGCACGTGCGCAAGAATCGCGAAGCCAACCGTTTCGAAGAAGATGTTTAGGGATGCTGTGATTAAGAGTGCGGCCGTGGAGCTCTTTTGCCACGGATGGCGGCTTTGGCCGCCTTGCTCACCCTCCCAAGCGACGAAGGGAACGATTGGACGCGCCGGCTTGGAACAGCAAACAAGGACGTTTGCACAACCCATATAAAAAAACCCGGCCGTTGCCGGCCGGGTCAGGATGAAGCTTTCGCGGAAAAATTCCGGATCAGTTTCCTGGGCTGAAGTGGCTGAAGTCGATGCTGCCCCGGCCAGACGCCCAGTCCCATCCACGCTTGGCGATGTAGCCGTGGTTGTTGCCCGCGCGCACGTCGTGGATGTACGACGCCGGGAACGAATACAACTGCTGGCCCGCAGGCGTCATCGGATCGACTGCGCCATTGGCGATCAACCGCGCCCAGGCACCGACGAAGATCGGCGAAGCGAGACTGGTGCCGCCCCATTGCGAGGTGCTGCCGTACGTAATGACCAGCGCACCGGTGTTCGGATTGGCATCAAAAGCCACGTCCGGACCGCGGAAACCCTTGTAGGTCCCGTAAGTCAGCGGACTCTGCCACGACGGTGACATCTCGAACGAACTCGGGCTGCCGCCCGAACCGGTCCATTCGGTTTCACGAACGTAGGTGCCGTTCAGGGTGGCCAGCGTGGTGCCCGCCACCGCCACGTTGTACGGCGAGCTTGCCGGATAGCTGGCAGAGTTCTTGCCGCCGTCGCCGCACTCGTCTGCGCCACTGTCGCCGGTGGAGGCCGAGAAGGTCTGGCCTTGTGCGACGCCGATCGCATACAGCGCGTCGTCGGCCTGTGCCGAACCATCGCCGCCTTGGCCGCTATCTTCGAAACGCTCGCATTCGCCGAACGATTGATTGACGACCGCAGCGAGCGGAATGCCGGCGGGCGGATTCACGATCGCGTTGAGCGCGTTGGTAACGGAACCGTTGTAGCCGCCGTACGCGGAATAGAAGGTCAGGCTCTTGACCCCGCCGCTCGTGCCGATGATGTCCTGGCTGTCGATATCCCATTCCACCGTGCCTTCGTCGAAATTGGCACAGGTCGGATCGGTGGTGTTGATTACGCCGCTGTTGTAGCCGCCGTAATCCACGCATACGACATGGGTGTTGACCGGGTCGAGTCCGTTGTCGCTAGTGAAAGTGGCGAGGTCAGTCAGCGTCAGCGACATGTCGCCCCAACCAAACACCGCGGTGTCGACGCTGGTGGCCGGATTCAAACCACTGGTGCCGTAAATCTCGGCGAACTCCAGCGGATTGTGTCCCGTCAGCGAGGCGTTGGCTCCAGCCTGCACCCCGACTGCGAAGGTTTGTGCCTTGTGCACGCCTTGCAGACCCAGCACCGCCTGCACGCTGTCGCGCAAGCTCGCCGGAATCCTGATGTCGCTGGTGTTGGCGAAAGTGACGCGGCCATCGTGCGTGCGCACCTGCGCCAGCGAAGTGTCGAATGCGCGTGCAGCAGTCGCCGCATTGCCGTCGGCATTCACCAGCATGCGGTTGGCAGAGATCCGCACATTGCTGAAACCGGCATTCTTCAGGAAATTCGCGACGGCTTGGGCTTGCGCTTGCGTCGGCAGGTGATTGGCCGCCAATTGTGCCTTGCTCATCGGTTGATGCGGTTTGGCGTTGTAAGCGTGCAACTGATCCGGATTGCGCAGCTTCAGCGCGACGGTCACATGGATC
>DATFCO010000179.1:0-5151 GCA_035253005.1 Rhodanobacteraceae bacterium | reverse complement strand
CGCGGCGATCTGGAAGACGGTTCGCTGGAACAGATGCTGCTCGCACCGCAACCGCTGGCGCTGCTGGCGCTGGCGCGCATCGCGGGTTACTGGCTCACCACCACCCTGCCGCTGATCGTGGTCGCGCCGTTGCTGGCGCTGCTGCTGCACCTGCCGCTGGATGTGCTGCCGGTGCTGCTGGCCGCGCTGCTGCTGGCCACGCCGCTGCTGGCGCTGCTGGGCGCGGTGCTGGCCGCGTTGACGGCCGGTACGCGCCGCTCGGCTATACTGTTGGCCTTGATGTTGTTGCCGCTGGCGGTGCCGGTGGTGATCTTCGCGGCCGGCGCGGTCGCCGCTGCACAATCGGGATTGCCGCACTCCGCGCCGTTGCTGTGGCTGGCCGCCGCGCTGGTGCTGGCGCTGGTTTTGGCTCCACTGGCGTGCGCTGCCGCGCTGCGCATCGCGGTCGAATCGTGAAAATCATCTTCGGCAATTCTTCTGGCAACGAATCTGGGCGGCATCGCCTCGCACGCGCCGCTGCCACGCCCCCACAGCCTTTGCTGCGCAAAGGCTCGCCCCTTGACTCAAGGGGCTGATCCCGCACGATCATGGCTCACAGTTATATCCCACGTTGGCTGCACAAACTTTCTTCTCCGCCGGCGTTCTATCGTTTCACCGGCGCGCTGCGGCCGTGGCTGTTCTGGAGCGCGTTGATCCTCGGCGCGATCGGCTTGTACGGCGGGCTGGTGCTGGCGCCGAGCGATTACCAGCAGGGTGACGCCTACCGCATCATCTTCATCCATGTGCCGTGCGCGTGGATGAGCCTGTTCGCCTACGGCTGCATGGCGGTGGCGGCGCTGATCGCGCTGGTGTGGCGGATCAAACTGGCGGAAGTGATCGCGATGGAATGCGCGCCGGTCGGCGCGGCGTTCACCTTTATCACGCTGGTGACGGGCTCGTTGTGGGGCAAGCCGATGTGGGGCACGTGGTGGACCTGGGACGCGCGTCTGACATCCGAGCTGGTGCTGCTGTTCCTCTACTTCGGCGTGATCGGATTGTTCAACGCGATCGAGGACCGCCGCCGCGCCGCGCGCGCGGCGTCATTACTGGCGCTGATCGGCATCGTGAACTTGCCGATCGTGCATTACTCGGTGGTGTGGTGGAACACGCTGCACCAGGGTTCGACGGTGAACCTGTTCGGCAAGTCGCACATCTCCGGCGCCATGCTGTGGCCGCTGCTGCTGATGGCGCTGGCGACGCATCTGTATTTCTTCGCGAGCGTGTTGAACCGTGCACGCGTGGGACTGCTCGCCGTGGAAGGCGGCAAGGACTGGGCACGAGAACTGGTGTCGGAGAACGCCCATGCATGAGTTTTTCGCAATGGGTGGTTATGCGATCTTTGTCTGGCCCGCCTACGCGGTGTTCTTCGTCGTGCTCGTCTGGGACTGGATCGCGCCGGCGTTTCGCCGCCGTCAGTTGTTGAACGAATTGCGCGGCCGCCTGGCGCGGGAGCAACTCCGGCGTGCGCGCCCGGCACAAACGCCGGAACAGCGCGAAGGAGCCTCCGCGTGAACGCAGTCCGCAAGCGCAGGCTGATCGTCGTTTCGCTGATCGTGCTGGCGGTCGGCATCGCCGCGGCGCTGACCGTGTTCGCGTTGCAGCAGAACATGACCTATCTGTATTCGCCGTCGGAGGTGGACGCGGGACACGCGCCGATGCACGCGCGCTTCCGGCTGGGCGGCGTGGTAAAGGAAGGCAGCATTCACCGCGTGTCGGGCACTCTCACCACCGATTTCACCGTGACCGACCGTTTCCACGACATGCGCGTGCAATACACCGGCATCCTGCCCGATCTCTTCCGCGAGGGGCAGAGCGTGATCACCACCGGCCGCATGCAGAACGGACAATTCGACGCCAGCGAAGTGCTGGCCAAGCACGACGAAACTTATATGCCCAAGGAAGTCGCCGACGCGATTGCCAAAGCGAAGGCCGAACGCCGCATTCCGGCGAACGCTCAAGGCGGTGGCGCGCAGTGATCCCCGAACTCGGCCAGCTCGCATTGATCATTGCGCTGCTGCTGTCGGCGTTGCAATGCGTGCTGCCGATCGTGGGAGCGTGGCGCGACAACCGTCCGCTGATGGCGACCGCCCGAACACTGGCCGTCGGGCAATTCGTGTTCGTCGCGATCGCATTCGGAATCCTGACGTGTGCATTTCTGGTGCAGGATTTCTCGGTCGCCTACGTCGCGCAGAACAGCAACCTGCAATTGCCGTGGTGGTATCGCTTCCCTGCAGTGTGGGGCGCGCATGAAGGCTCGCTGCTGCTGTGGGTTTTCATCCTCGATGTATGGACACTCGCAGTCGCGGCGCTGGGCGGCAAACTGCCGGAGCGTTTCCACGCGCGCGTGCTGGGCGTGCTCGGTTTCATAGCGTTCGGGTTCCTGCTGTTTTCGCTGACGACCTCGAATCCGTTCGCGCGATTGATCCCCGCGCCTGCCGATGGCGCGGATTTGAATCCCGTGTTGCAGGATCCCGGACTGATCATGCATCCGCCGGTGCTGTACATGGGCTACGTCGGTTTCAGCGTGGCGTTCGCTTTCGCGATCGCGGCACTGCTCGGCGGCGAACTGCAATCTGCGTGGGTGCGCTGGTCGCGGCCGTGGACCAATGTCGCGTGGGGATTCCTTTCCGCCGGCATCGTCGCCGGAAGCTGGTGGGCGTATTCGGAACTGGGCTGGGGCGGCTGGTGGTTCTGGGATCCGGTCGAGAACGCGAGCTTCATGCCGTGGCTGGTCGGCGCGGCGTTGATCCATGCGCAAGCCGTCACCGACAAGCGCGGCGGCCTGCGCGCGTGGACCCTGTTGCTGGCGATCTTCGCGTTCTCGCTGTCGCTGCTCGGAACTTTCCTGGTGCGCTCGGGCGTGTTGACCAGCGTGCATTCGTTCGCGGCCGATCCCAAGCGCGGCGTGTTCATCCTCGGATTCCTCGCGGTGGTGGTCGGCGGATCGTTGCTGCTGTATGCGGTGCGCGCGCCGAAGGTCGCGGGCGGAAAGCCCTTCGCGCTGGCCTCGCGCGAAACTCTGATCCTGATCGGCAATCTGATGCTCACCGTCGCCGCCGCTACGGTGCTGCTCGGCACCCTGTATCCGCTGGTCGGTGAAGCGCTGGACATCGGTCGCATTTCCGTCGGCGCGCCCTATTTCGGTTTCCTGTTCATGCTGCTGATGACGCCGCTGGTGTTGGCGCTGCCGTTCGCGCCGCTGTCGCGCTGGGGCAAGGCCGATCTCGCGCTGTGGAAACGCGCCGCAATGCGCATCGTCGGACTGTCGATACTCGCGGGCATCGTCGGATGGGTGCTTGGCGCGCGTGGTTTTCTGCCGTTGCTGGGCGTCACCGCCGCGACTTATGTCTTGAGCGGCACCGCAATCTACGCGATCAAGCGTTGGAAAGAAGCTCCGCGCGGCAAGCGTTATCCGTTGGAAATGTTCGGCATGCTGTGTGCGCACGTGGGTGTCGGCGTGTTCATCGCCGGCGCGATCCTGACGCGCAGTCTGAGCATCGAACAGGACGTCGCGCTCTCGCCCGGACAGACCGCGCACGTCGGCGCCTACGATTTCAAATTCAACGGGGTCGCCGAAACGCAAGGTCCGAACTGGCTGGCGCAGCAAGGCACCGTCGAGGTTTCGAAGAACGGAGAAACGATCGTCACGCTCCATCCGCAGAAACGCACCTATCCACGCGGACAGGTGCAGACGGAAGCATCGATCCATCCGGGCGTGTTCCGGGACCTGTATGTGTCGCTTGGCGATCCGCTGGGAAACGGAAACTGGGCGCTGCGCGTGTACGACAAACCGTTCGTACGTTGGATCTGGGCCGGAGGCCTGCTGATGATGCTGGGCGGCTTCTGTGCCGCGACCGACAAGCGTTTCCGCCTGCGCCGCACGGCTGCGCAGCAACTTGAAACGGAAATTCCGACGACGCGGATCGAAGTCGCAGAGCAGAACGCATGAACGCGCGGCTGATTCCTTTCGCGGTGTTCGCGCTGCTGGTCGTGCTGTTCGGCGTCGGCATCGTCTGGAACGAACACCACGATCCCAATTACGTGCCATCGCCTCTGATCGGCAAGGCCGCGCCTGCATTCGATCTGCCGAAGCTGGACGATCCCGCGCAGCGCGTGCGCAAGTCCGATCTGCTCGGCAAGCCGTACCTGATCAACGTGTTCGCGAGCTGGTGCTTCGCCTGCGGCGACGAACATCCGGTGCTGATGGAATACGCGAACAAGTTCGGCGTGCCGCTGATCGGCTACGACTACAAGGACAAGCCTACTGATGCCAAGTCGTGGTTGTTGCAACACGGTAATCCGTATTCGCAGGTGATCGCCGATGAAAGCGGTGCCACCGCGATCGACTTCGGCGTGTACGGCGCGCCGGAAACCTTCCTGGTCGATGCGCAAGGCGTGATCCGCTACAAGCACATCGGCCCGCTGACGGCGGAAGTGATCGCGCAGGAACTGGAACCGGCGATCAGGTCCGCGCAAGGCGACAAGCGATGACTCTCCTTGAACGTTTCTTTGCTCTTCCTTCTTCCCTTGGAGGAGAAGGGGCGCAAAGCGCCGCCTTTCCTTCCCGAAGGGCGGATGGGGGGGCTCGCAAGGCGCTTCGCAGCCCCCTCACCCCAGCCCTCTCCCCCAAAGGGAGAGGGAGAAAGACCCGCAGCATTTGGTACTTCCTGATTGCTGGAGTGCTGATATTCGCCATCGTTTTTCCCGCGTTCGCCATCGACCCGCTGCCCTTCAAGAACGACGCGCAGCGCGAGCGCTTCCAGCACCTCACCTCGCAACTGCGCTGCATGGTTTGCCAGAACGAAAGCCTGGACGCTTCCAACGCAGACCTTGCGAAAGACATGCGCCATCAGATTTTCGAGATGATGCAACAGGGCAAGAGCGATGCGCAGATCAAGCAATATCTGGTCGCGCGTTATTCGGATTTCGTGCTGTACGATCCGCCGCTGAAGGCTTCGACGATCGCGCTGTGGTTCGCGCCGCCGGCGTTAGTGATCGTTGGCGGCATCGTCGTGTTCGTTCTGCTGCGCAAACGCGCGAAACCGGCGGCGCAGATCGCCACCAACGAAACGGGGGACGACTGGTGAGCCTGTGGTTCTACGCGATCGCGGC
>DATFCO010000178.1:0-2007 GCA_035253005.1 Rhodanobacteraceae bacterium | reverse complement strand
GCGATCGCCGACTTGCGCTGCGGATTCTCGACCAGCGATTGCCAGTCGCCGGATACCGCGCCGCACAGCGCCGACACGCGCGCCGTGTCGCAGGGCTCGCGGCCACGCACCGATGCGATCGCTTCGTCCACCAGCTTCGGCGCGCAGACCAGCACCAGATCGCAGCCGGCATCCAGATGCGCGACCGCACGCGCGCCCACGCCGCCGGCCGATTCCGCCGCGGCCATGCCGATGTCGTCGCTGACGATCAAACCCTGGAAACCGAATTCGCCGCGCAGGATGTCGTGGATCCAAACCTTCGAATAGCCCGCCGGTGTCGCATCGATCTTCGGATAGGTGACGTGCGCCAGCATCACCGCTTCCGCACCCGCGCGAAAACCCTCCGCGAACGGGATCAGATCGCTTTCGCGCAAGCTTTGCAGGTCGCGCGGATCGGTCGCGGGCTCGACGTGGGTGTCTTCCAGTACCGTGCCGTGACCGGGAAAGTGTTTGACGGTCCCGGCCATGCCGGCCGAACGCATGCCGCGCAGATACGCCGCACCTAAGTTCGCGACGACCTGCGGGTCGGCGTGGAACGCGCGCTCGCCGATGATGCGGTTGCCGCGCTGCAGGTCCACCACGGGCGCGAAAGAAAGGTCCACGTCGCAGGCGCGCAGTTCGCTCGCCATCAGCCACGCGTGCGTTTCCGCCGCGCGCACCGCCGCTGCGGGATCGCAGTCGTACAGCGCGCCGATGCGCGCCAGCGGCGGCAGCCGCGTGAAGCCGTCGCTCTTGAAACGCTGCACCGGTCCGCCTTCCTGGTCGACGCAGATCGGAAACGGATCGTCGCGCAGCGCGCGGATCTCCGCGATCAATTCATCGAGTTGCGCACGCGAGGAGAAGTTGCGCGAAAACAGGATCGCGCCGCTCACTTCCGGCGCGGCCAGGCGCTCCACGTCGCGTTCGGTGAGTTCGTGTCCTTCGAGTCCGATAATCAGCATGACCGACTTCCGCACAGAGATGCCGATGATGCCGGAACGCGCCGCTGCGCGCACTCACAACTTTCTGTCGAACACCGCGATCGATTCCACATGCGCCGTGTGCGGAAACATGTCCATCACGCCCGCTGCGGCGAGCCCGAAGCCGTGGCGATGCACCAGCGTGTCGGCGTCGCGCGCCAGCGAACCGGGATGGCAGGACACGTACATCACGCGACGCACGGATTTGCCCGGCGTTTGTTCCAGCAGCGCAGCCGCGCCGGTACGCGGCGGATCCAGCAGCCACTTGTCGAAAGACTGGCGCGTCCATGCCGCGCCGCGCGCATCGGCGGCGAGATCACCGACCATGAATTCGACATTCGCGATGCCGTTGCGCACGGCATTGCCGCGCGCGCGCGCGACCAGGCCGGCTTCGCCTTCCAGGCCGCAGACGAAGGCCGCGCGGCGCGCGATCGGCAAAGAAAAATTTCCCAATCCGCAGAACAGGTCCAGCACGCGCTCGTGCGGCTGCGGGTCCAGCAAAGACAATGCCTGCGCGATCATGCGCGCGTTCAATCGCCCGTTGACCTGCACGAAATCCAGTGGCGCGAATTCGAGATCAAGATCGAATTCGCCCAGCCGGTAATGCAGCCGTATCGTTTCGGGATAAAGCGCGTGCACGCTGTCCGTGCCGCTCGGCTGCAAGAAAATCGCAAAGCCGTGTTCGCGGCCGAATGAGATCAGCTTTTCGCGATCGGTGTGCGAAAGCGGTTGCAGATGGCGGAATACCAGGGCGCGCGCATCGTCTCCCGCGGAAAATTCGATCTGCGGAATCGCCGCAGCACCTTCGAGCGAGTTCAACAGCACGCCGAGCACATCCAGCTTTTCGCCCAGCGCCGGATCGAGCACCTCGCAGCGCGACAGGTCCGCGACGAAACGCGGATCGCGTTCGCGGAAACCGACCAGCGTCTTGCCCTTCTTCGGAACGTGCTTCACCGACAGGCGCGCGCGGCGGCGATAGCCCCACGGCTCTACGATCAACGGCGGCAGC
>DATFCO010000177.1:0-15430 GCA_035253005.1 Rhodanobacteraceae bacterium | reverse complement strand
CCGCGGCTTATCGCATCGTGCTCTTCGACCAGCGCGGCTGTGGACGTTCCACGCCGCACGCGGAATTGCGCGAGAACACGACCTGGGATCTGGTCGCCGACATCGAGCGGCTGCGCGAACATCTGAAGATCGATCGCTGGCAGGTGTTCGGCGGCTCCTGGGGATCGACGCTGGCGCTGGCCTACGCCGAGACCCATCCCGATCGCGTCACCGAGCTGGTGCTGCGCGGCATTTTCATGCTGCGCCGCTGGGAACTGGAATGGTTCTACCAGTCCGGTTGCGACGCGCTGTTTCCCGACGCGTGGGAAACCTATCTCGCCGCCATTCCGGAAAACGAACGCGGCGACTTGATGGCCGCGTATCACCAGCGGCTCGTTTCCGACGATCCCGCCGTTCGGCTCGCCGCGGCGCGCGCGTGGTCGGTATGGGAAGCCTCGACCAGTTTCCTGTTGCAGGATCCGGCTTACATCGATTCCAGCGCCGCCGATCGGTTCGCGCTGGCCTTCGCGCGCATCGAAAACCACTATTTCGTCAACGGCGGTTTCTTCGAATGCGACGGACAGTTGCTGCGCGACGCGCACCGGCTGCGCGGCATTCCCGCGGTGATCGTGCAGGGCCGTTACGACGTGGTTTGCCCGATGCGTTCTGCGTGGGATCTGCACCGTGCCTGGCCGCAAGCCAAGCTCGAGATCATTCCAGATGCCGGCCACTCGGCGTTCGAGCCGGGTATCACGGATGCGCTGGTCAGAGCAACGGACGGATTTCGATAACGCACTCGTCGCACAAGAGCGCAAAAACGCCCGGCTTGGCCGGGCGTTTCGTTTCAGCGCCGGCAGAACATCAACCTTTCAAACACGTGCTCATGAAACTCTTGCGCTGGGAGCCTTTCAGCTTCTTACCGTTGGCGTCCGCATTGCAGGCTTTCATCTTGTCCTGCTGCGACATCTTGCTGTTGGGCAGCGCGGGTGCGGACGACGTGGACGCGGTAGTGGTCTTGCCTTTCAGGCAATCGCTCATGAACTGCTTGTGCGCATCGCCTTTCATGCCTTTGGATTGCGTGCTGCACGTGGCCATCTTCTGCTGTTGCGCCGTCATCGGTTTCGACGAGGCGGTGGAACTTGCGGCGAACGCCGGCGCGGCGGCGACCGCGGCCAACGACAGGGCCAGCGCCAACATTGTGGAACGGATCCGCATGATGACTCTCCTCCGTGATGACCGGCCCATGCCGGCGGCGCGAATATACGCCTGCGCGCGCGCCAAAGCTGACCGCCCGCCTACCGGATCGGCCGCGCCGCGAAGTCATTCAGCAGGAATGAACGAACACACGGATGTGTGAATCCCGGACAGGGCGAGCCGGCGCGTTTGCGAGATGCGCCGAACGCATCTCGCGCGTCGGCGAGCGCCGAAGGCAGGAGCCGAAGGCGGGTCCACTTGCCGAGGCAGGGATGCCGAGGCTAGTGGAGGATGGCCGTTGATCCGGGAACCAGCGCCTTTGAGTATGTAGGGCGGGTTAGCGCCACAGGCGCGTAACCACGGAGCTCTTGGCCATGGACGGCGTGTCAGACAAGCAGAGGACTTCGGCGGGTTACGCCGCTGCGCGGCTAACCCGCCCTACATCCTTTTTCTGCTGCAAGCGCGGCCCGTGCAGCAAAGCCTGCCGCACCTGCTCGACCAGCAGATCGACTTCCGCGCCATCGATCGCGAAGTGCGGCGTGAAGCGCAGCGAATTGGCGCCGCCGTGGATCACGTTGATGCCGCGCTCGCGCATGTATTCCTCGATCGAACCGGCGCCATAGCACTTGAACTGCTTGCCCAGTTCGCAGGAGAACAGCAGCCCGGTGCCTTGCACCTTGGTGATCAGCTCGGGCATTTCCACGCGCAGCGCTTCCAGCTTGCGCAGCAGTTCCGCGCCGCGCTCGCGGATATTCGCGCGCAGTTGCGGCGTCAATTGCGCCAGCACCGTGCAGGCGACATCCAGAGCGCGCGGGTTCGATGTCATGGTGTTGCCGTAGATGCCCTTGCGATAGAGATCCGCCGCGCGCTCGTTCACCGCCAGCACGGACAGCGGGAATTGACCGGCGTTGAGCGCCTTGGAATAGGTTTCCATGTCCGGCGCCGGCAGGTTCTCGAAGCCCGGGTAATCCACGATCGACAACACGCCGTGCGCGCGCAGACCGGCCTGGATCGAATCCACCAGCAGCAGCGAGCCGTGCGCTTCGGTCAATTCACGCGCGGCCTGGTAGAACTGCGGCGTCACCGCGCGGCCCGGATCGCCTTCGCCCATCACGGGCTCGAGGAACATCGCTTCGAAGAACCAGCCGTGCTGCTCGGCTTCGTCGAAGGCGTGACGCAATGCGTCCACGTCATAAGGTTCGACCGTGACCAGCGAATGCTCGTTGCGGAAGCTGGCGAGGTTGGCCTCGTAGGCCTTGCGCGAGGAATCCGAATACAGCGCCGGTTTTTCGGTGCGGCCGTGGAAGGCGCCTTTCACCGCCAGCCGTTTGATGGTGCGGCCGGCGTAACGTCCGCCCGTGTCGGTCATCAGCTTCGCATTCACGTCGGCAATGCGGCAGGCCAGCGTCACCGATTCCGAGCCGGAATTGAGGCACATGAAACGCGCAAACGGATGCGCGCCGCGCGTATGGCCGACTTCGCGACGCAGGGCTTCGGCGAAACGCAATTGCGCCGGATTGGGCGTCATCACATTGGCCATCACCTGCGGCTGCGCCAGCGTCTGCATCACCGCGGGCGGGTTGTGGCCGAAACCCATCATGCCGTAGCCGCCGCAGTCGTACAGCACCGCACCCTTGGTGGTGACGATCCACGGACCACGCGCGGCCAGTGCGACGAACGGACAAACCGCATCGTCCGCGTAGAAATTCACGAAACCAGATTGCGCGTTCTCGATCTGCTGCTGCTCATCGAGCGCCATGAATTCCGGCATGATTTCGCGCAGTCGTTTCCATTCGGCATGCGCGTCGACGATCGCGCCGGCCAGTGCTTCATCCGACGCGAAGCGCTGCAGCGCGGTATCGTCCAGGCCCCGCGTGCGAACTTCGCTCGCGTGGGCGCGCAACTCCTGCAGCAGACCGATCGGATTCATGCGACACCTCCACGCCACGACGCCCTCGCGTCGCGCGCAAGTGATTCAAGGAGAAAGAAAACGTGGCCAAATTCTAGCAGTTCGAACCGGCGCCCGTAACCCCGCCCCGGTTCCCGGCTGACGCTTGTCATCTGCGATGGCTGATGCCGAAAACTGCCCTGCGCGGATCGGTCGCGGCATTCTGCGGGCAGTGGCGGGTTCAGCCATGCACCTTCGATCGTCGCTTCTGGTTTCACGCGATCGGCTTGGCGCCCGCGCCATCCGCTTCGTTCGCAGGAGAGAACAGAATGACCGGCTCGACTGTCGCTCAACTGGAAAATGCGGTGAAGCGCTACGGCGCGGTGACCGCGCTGGACGGCGTGGATCTGCACGTCCACCGCGGCGAGCTGCTGGCGTTGCTGGGCGTCAACGGTGCGGGCAAGACCACCGCGGTGTCGCTGCTGCTGGGTCTGCAGCGGCCGGATGGAGGCCGCGCACGATTGTTCGATCTCGATCCGCAGTCGCTCGCGGCGCGCAGACGCGTCGGCGTGATGCTGCAAGATGCTATGCTGCAAGCCGTGCTGCGCGTGGATGAGCTGATCCGGCTCACTTCGAGCTATTACCCGCAGCCGTTGTCTCTGCAGGAAGTCGCGCGCCGCGCGGGCATCGAGGAATTGCTGCCGCGCCACTACGGCAAACTCTCCGGCGGGCAAAAGCGCCGCGTGCAGTTCGCGCTCGCGATCTGCGCCGATCCGGAAATCCTCTTTCTCGACGAACCGACCGTCGGTCTCGACCACGGCGCGCGCACAGCGATGTGGAAGAGCCTGCGCGAACTCGTCGCACGCGGTTGTTCGATCGTGCTGACCACGCATTACCTGGAAGAAGCCGAGGCGCTGGCCGACCGCGTGGCCGTGCTCTCGCGCGGACGCATCGTGGCGGAAGGCAGCGTCGACGAAATCCGCGCGCACGTGGCGCAGCGGCGCATCCGGTGCATCAGCGAGTTGAACCTGGAGATGCTGCGCGGCTGGCCGGGGGTGACGCAGGCGCGACGCGACGGCGAACGGCTGGAAGTCGCCGGCGATGAAATCGAGGCCGTACTGCGCCGGATGCTGGCCGCCGACCCCAACTTGCGCGAACTGGAAGTGCGCCGCGCCGGCCTGGCGGAAGCCTTCGTCGAGATCACTACCGATGCCGAAGCGCGCACCCAACGGAAGGAGGCTGCCTGATGGACACCGCACTGAGGATGAGTTCCGCGCGCGTCGCGCACGCGTGGCTGACGGAAGCGAAATACGAATTCCTGCGGCTGCTGCGCACGCCTTCGTTCGCGCTGCCGACGATCCTGTTTCCATCGATGTTCTACATCCTGTTCGGCGTGCTGTTGAACGACGGCTCGCGCCACGGCTACGGCGTTGCGGCCCATCTGCTTGCGAGCTACAGCGCGTTCGGCGTGATGGCACCGGGACTGTTCGGCTTCGGCGTGGTGGTGGCGATGGAACGCGAGCATGGCCTGCTCACGCTGAAACGCGCGCTGCCGATGCCGCCCGGCGCGTACCTGCTGGCGAAGATGCTGATGGCGATGTTGTTCGCGGCGATCGTGGTGATGTTGCTGATGCTGCTGGCGGCTACTCTAGGCCACGTCCGCATGCCGCCGGGGAACTGGATCGCGCTGCTGATCACCGCGGTGCTGGGCGTGCTGCCGTTCTGCGCGATTGGCCTGTTCATCGGCACGCGTGTCGGCGCGCAAGGCGCGCCGGCGGTGGTGAACCTGATCTACCTGCCGATGTCGTTTCTTTCGGGTTTGTGGATTCCGCTGCAGTTCCTGCCGAGATTCCTGCAGCAGATCGCGCCGCTGTGGCCGGCCTACCACCTCGGCCAGATCGCGCTGAGCGCCAGCGGTCAGGACGGCGATCACCGCACCGCGTTGCACGCCGCCGTGCTGGCGGGTTTCAGCCTGGCGTTCTTCGCGCTTGCGCAACGGGGGTTGCGGCGCGCAGGCTGAAGCGCGGACGCGTATCATCATCGCGACAGGAGCGCGGACATGTTCTTCAAGATCGCCCCCGATTCGGTGATGGAACCCGGGTACCCGCGCAACCGCTGGATTCCGGTGGTGATGCTGGTATGGTCCACATGGATCTTCGCCACGCCGGTGTTCTCCGGAAAGCACGGTTGGCTGTGGCCGACGCTCGCCTCGTTCGCGGTTTTCCTGCTGCTGTACTGGCGCGCCTACTTCGGCCCCAAGGCACACGTGCTGTGGTGCGCGCTGGGGATGGCCGCGCTCGCTTGCGTGCTGATGCCGATCAACGACGGCGGCTGGTGCTACGCGATCTATTCCTGCGCTTTCATCGCTTTCACCGGACCGACGCCGCGCGTGGCGATGTGGCGAATGTTGGCGTTGAATGTCGCATTCACGATCGAGCTCGCGTTCCTGCAGGCGCCGTGGATTTTCATCGGCACTTCGATCCTGGTGTCGATGGCAGTCGGCATAATGAATGTATTCTTCCGCCGCAACCAGCAGCAGGACGCCGAGCTGCGTTTGTCGCACGACGAAGTGCGCCGTCTCGCCGCAACCGCCGAGCGCGAACGCATCGGCCGCGATCTGCACGATCTGCTCGGACACACGTTGTCGCTGGTGGCGGTGAAATCGGAATTGGCGAAACGATTGCTGGAGCGCGACGATCGACAGGCCGCGCGGCGCGAGATCGCGGAAGTGGAGCGCGTGGCGCGTGAGGCGCTTGCGCAGGTGCGCAGTGCGGTCACCGGCATCCGCGCCGCGGCGCTGATTTCGGAACTGGCGTCCGCCCGGCTGTTGCTGGAATCGGCCGGTGTGGCATTCGAATATCGTGCGCCGGAATCGCCGTTGCCGGCCGAAGCCGAAACCGCGCTGGCGCTGGCCTTGCGCGAAGCGGTCACCAACATCCAGCGGCACGCGCGCGCCACGCATGCGGAAGCCGCGTTCGCCTTCGAAGATCACAAGGTGCGCATGCGTGTGCGCGACGACGGCCGCGGCGGCATCGGCGCGCACGGCAACGGCTTGACGGGCATGCGCGAGCGCATCGAGGCGATGAACGGTACCTTGTCCATTCGTTCCGAGCGCGGACAGGGCACCGAACTGGAGATCGCGTTGCCGATGCCTGCCGCCGAAACGAAGCCGGTGAAAGAGTTGCCGCGCCCATCGACTGAAGCGCCCGCGCTGCGTCACGCATGATCCGCGTCCTGCTTGCGGAAGATCAGGCGATGTTGCGCGGCGCGCTGGCCGCGTTGCTCGCGCTGGAATCCGACATCGAAGTGCTGGGTAGCGCCCCCGACGGCGAAGCCGCGTGGCGCGAATTGCAACGGTTGAAACCCGATGTGCTGGTTTCCGACATCGAGATGCCGGGCCTCACCGGGCTGGAACTGGCGCAGCGCATCCAGCGGCACGAATTGCCGGTCAAGGTGATCATCGTCACCACCTTCGCGCGTTCGGGTTATCTGCGCCGCGCGCTGGAAGCGGGCGTCAGCGGCTATCTGCTGAAGGACGCGCCGGCGGAACAATTGGCGGAAGCTCTGCGCACCGTGCATCGCGGCGGCCGCGCGATCGATCCGCAACTCGCGCTGGAAGCCTGGTCGGAAGCCGATCCGCTCAACGATCGCGAACGCCAGGTGCTGCGACTCGCGGGCGAAGGCCAATCCGCAGGCCAAATCGCAGCGCAGTTGAATCTCTCGCACGGCACGGTGCGCAATTATCTGTCCGAAGCGATCGGGAAACTCGGCGTCGGCAACCGGATCGAAGCTTACCGCCTGGCGCGGCAGAAAGGTTGGTTGTAGATCGGCGCGTTTGCGCAATGCGGGCTCTGCATCGCGCGCACCGATCTGGATGAGCCATGGTTGGTTCTTGCTTTCATTTCACGGAGCGGTCGTCACGCTTCGTCGCGCGATCAGCTCTACCGCCATCCGCGCCGCCGCAAACAGACTGGACGGATCGGCCTTGTCGCTGCCCGCGATATCGAGAGCCGTGCCGTGATCGACCGAAGTGCGGATGAAAGGCAAGCCCAGCGTGATATTGACCGTGCGGTCGAAGGCTTCGCTCTTCAAGACCGGCAAGGCCTGATCGTGATACATCGCCAGCACCGCGTCGTAGCGCGCGCGCTGCGCGGGCACGAAAGCGGTGTCGGCGGGCAGCGGCCCGACGAGCGACATGCCTTCCGCACGCAGCGCATCCATCGCCGGAATGATCGTTTCGATTTCTTCCCAACCCAAGTGACCGCTTTCGCCGGCGTGCGGATTAAGACCGAGCACCGCGATCCGCGGCCGCGCGATGCCGAACTTGGCGATCAGTTCCGCGTGCACGATCCGCAGCGTGCGGATCAATGATTCCTGCGTGATCGCCGCCGGCACCTCCGACAGCGGCAAATGCGTGGTGGCGAGCGCGATCCGCAGCTCGGGCGAGGCCAGCATCATCACCACCTCGCTGCGCGCGCGCTGCGCGAAGAACTCGGTATGACCGCTGAAGGCCTCGCCGGCTTCGTTGATCACCGACTTCTGTACCGGCGCGGTGACCAGCGCATCGAATTCGCCGGCCATGCAACCGTCTGCCGCCCGCGCCAGCGTGTTCAACACATGGAAGGCATTGCGCGCATCCGGTCGTCCGGGCACTTCGGCAACGCGCAGCGGCGTTTCGACCGAGCGCAACGTGCCCGCCGCGCGCAGCGACCGCCGCGTGCCGTCGTCGGGTTCAATGTGCAATGCGACGCCGCTGCGTTCCGCCGCGCGTTGCAGCAGACCCGAATCGCCGATCGCGATCAGATCGGCGGGGAAGGGCGATGCCGCGAGCCGGGCGATCAGCTCCGGGCCGACGCCGGCCGGTTCGCCTGCAGTGAGCGCGAGACGCGGCAGCGCCGCGGCGTTCATTGCGTGCTGGCGCCACCCGTGCCCGCGCCGGCGGTCTGGTCGGCGGCCAGCGTGCCCGGCAGGCGGATGTCGATGTACGCATCCGAGCGCAGATCACGCAGGAACTGCTGGTACGCCTCGGTGCCCTTGCGCGCGGCGATCGCCTGCCGCGCCTGCTCGCGCTGGATATCGGCGGTCTTATCGGCCTGGCGTGTGCCCAGCAACTGGATCAGGTGCCAGGAACCATCCTGGCTCTTGAACGGCTGCGATACCTGACCCGGCTGCATCGTCGCGACGAGATTGCCGATCTCGCTGCCCCATTCGTCGTGCATGAACCAGCCCATGTCGCCGCCGAGATTGGCGGTGGTGGTGTCGTCGGAATCCTTCTTGGCCAGCGCACCGAAATCCTGATGCTGATCGACCACGTCGTGGTAGATCTGGTTGATACGATTCTGCGCGTCCTGCTCGGATACCAGCGCGCTCGGTTTGATCATGATGTGGCGCGCGTGATACTCGGTGACGATCTGGCGTGCGTCGGCGCCGCGCTTCTCGATCACCTTGACGATGGTGAAACCGTCGGGCGTGCGCAGAGGCGCCGAAACTTCGCCCACCTGCATCTGGTCGATCTGCGACGCGAAGGCGGGCGGCAGTTCGTCCACGCGCCGCCAGCCCAAATCGCCGCCCTCGAGCGCGTCCTGCGCATCCGATGAACTGATCGCCTCGGCGCGGAAGTCCTTGCCGGATTTCAGATCCGCTTCGATCTTGTCCGCCTTGGCCTGCGCGTCGGCGATCGCCTTGGCGTCCGCGCCGTTGGGCAGCGAAATATCGATGTGCGCAAGATGCACCTCGCCGGCCTTGAAGGCGGGATTGGCGATCATGTTGTCGATTTCCGCATCGGAAACCTGAGCGGATTGCTGCATCACCTGCTGACGCAGGCGCTGGATCAGTAACTGGTCGCGCAGGTTGGCGCGAAACGCGGAGTAATCGACGCCGTCCTGCGCCATCGCCTGCTGCAGTTGCGGCACGGTCATCTTGTTCTGCTGCGCCACCGCGGCCACCGCGGCGTCCAGTTCGTCGTCGGAAATGCGCAGGCCGTTGTCATTGGCGCGCTGTACCTGCAGCTTGTTCATGATCAGCCGCTCCAGCACCTGCCGGCGCAACACATCCGGCGGAGGCAACTGGCCGGGGTTCTGCGCGTACTGGTGCTGCACGCTGGCGATGGCATCGTCCAGCTCGCTTTGCAGGATCACGTCGTCGTTGACCACGGCAACGATGCGATCCAGAGTGGCGTTCTGCTGCTGCGAACCCGGCGGGTTATCCGGGCTCAGCAATTGCGCGGAAGCGGTCGATGCGGCGGCTAGAGCCAGCAGGAAGGCGGCGCCGGAAAAAAGAAGTGTTTTCATGGAATGGCTGCGATGCGGCGGAATGCGCGATGCGAATTGTAGCCCAACGCGACCGCTTTCTTGGCGGCGCGTCCGAGCGTCATGTTCGACCGCCTTGCGGGCGCAAAGTGCCCGGAAGCGGAGCCGGGCGAGCGGAACGCGGAGCAATCCAGGTTTTTGAAGGAACGAGGAGTTCCTTCTGGGTTACTGGTACCCGAGGATCGCGTGATGCAGGAAATCCTCCGTCTTTTCGCCGTAGCTGCCCAAGCCCTTGAACTCGATCTCGAAGAAGATCGCGTTGTTCTCGTTGCCCTGATAGTCGCGCACGTAGTGGCGCATCAGCACACGCGCGGCCGTGCAGCAACTGTCCCATTCCACGCCGAGGAAGGTGTCGATTACTTTCCTGTCGCGCAATGAATAGTCGTAGCGCCCGACCAGCTTCCAGCTGTCGTTGACCGGATATTCGCTGGAAACATCCACCTGCTCGAGCAGCCCACGCCTGTAGCGGTAGTCCAGGTTCAATACGCCGTCGGTCTTGATGCGGCGCTGGATGCCGATGGTGGAGACGTCGGTTTCGTCGGTATTGGGATTCCATTGCTGGGACGCGGTGAAGCGCCAGTTGTCCGACAGCGAAAGTTGCAGGTTGCCGACGTAGTTGGAGCCGGTGTAGTCGGTGGGCTTCCGGCCCGGAACGGTTACCAGTTGAGGATCGAAATAACGGATCTGGCCAAGGCTGGCCGAAAGCTTTTCCACGCCGCTGTCGTCCAGAAAACGCGTGGTCAGCGCCAGCGAAAGATTGTTGGCGTTCTCCTGGCGGTCGGCGCCGGAATAAATGTTGGTGGTGAACAACTGCCAGAAGTCGAAAGTGAGCGGGGCAGTATCGAATATGGGCAGATCATTCTGATTTCGGTACGGCACGCGCAGGTAATAGATGCGCGGCTCCAGCGTTTGCGTATAGGTGTTGCCGAACAGGTTGACGTTGTCGCGCTCGAAGATCAGGCCCGCATCGAGATCGAAGATGGGCACGCCGCGCGACGGCGAAGTGGAATCGTTGGGCTGTACGGGTTTCTCGAGGTTGTATGCGGTGTAGCGGTAGCCCAGCTCCGGCCGCACGAACCAGGCCGCGCCCTGCATCGGCCAGGTCAGGTAAGGATAGAGGTCCGCGCGCTCGCCGCCCGACCGGAACGAACTCTCGAACCGCACCGCCTCGGCGTTCACACCCCACTCGGGACCACCGAGTGGTCCGAACGGACGGTCCGCATTGAAATACAGCCGGGGCAGACGCTTGTAGGGCTCGGCGGTATCGGGGATGGCCGGATTGGTTATCTGCCAACTGTCCACTCCCAAACCCGCATTCCACCAAGTGCCGCTGCCGGTAATGTACGCCGAGGAGCCCAGCACCGAAGTCGCGGCCAACGTCAGGCTGTTGCCGAAATCCTCGAAATACGCTTTGTCGGTGACGTGGTTGATATTGGCGTTGAACGCCCAGCCCGGTGCGAGGAAGGTCGCATCCTGAAAATGCAGGAATCCGCGATCCTGATCGGTCACCTTGTCCTTCGGCATGTAATCGACCTGCAGGATGCCCTTGCTGTTGCCGAGCAGATAGCGGAATTCGCCGCCCAGCATCGCGCCTCGCCTCGCATAGAGAATGGGCGTGAGGGTGGCGTCGTAATTGGGCGCGAGGTTGAGATAGTAGGGCAGCGCGAAATGGAACCCGGCATTGCCGCTGGCGCCGAAACTCGGATAAAGGAAACCGGTCTGCCGCTCGTTGTTGATCGGGAAGCGCATGTACGGCAGCCACAGGATCGGCACGCCTTTCACCCTCAGCGTGACGTCGTGTGCGCGACCGACGCCGGTGGTCTGGTCGGCCGCCATGTCTTTCGAGCGGATCTCCCACACGCGGTTGCTGGGATCGCAGGTCGAGAAATTCCCCTGCGAGTAGAGCGCGTGATCCTGATCCACCACCGTCACTTGCCGGGCGGTGCCGTTGCCGCGCGAAGAAAGCATCTGGTAACGCACATTGTCGGCCACGCCATGTTCCGGATCGGTGGTGCCCTGCATCGAATCGGCGGACATCAGCTCGTTGCGGTCCTGATAGCGGACATTGCCCTGAGCGGAATATTCGCTGGTGTCCTCCGTGTAGTCGACGCGCTCTGCGCGCAGCAACTGGTCCAGCCGCTGCAGACGCACGTCGCCGTACAAATGGAAGATGTTGCTGTCGGGACTTTCGGCGCGATCGGCTTGCACGTCCGAAGGCGCCAGAGAGGCGTCGCCGGTCGTGGGCAGACCCGGCACGTAGAAATCCAGCAGATCGTTCTTCTTGCAGAGCGAAAAATCGTTGTGGTGAACCGGACAGGTGAACGCGCCCAGAGGACAGACCACGTTGGCCTCTTGCGCCACGGCCGCGGCCGCGGGCAAGGCGCTCAACGCGATCGCAAGGACCAGCGCGCGCGGCTTCGGGTCAAGAGGTCGGCGCGGCACGAATCGATCCTTCGGCGTAAAAACGCGCTAAAGCTAGCATAGCCGTCATTCCCGATGAAGGAAGCGGCGCGACGAAACGGTTCGATGGCCTGCCCCTCACCCTTTGCCCTCTCCCCAAAACGATGGAGCTGTTTTGGGGAGAGGGGAACAGTAGGTGCCGTGCGGCTTCGGCCTCGAACGGCGAATCGGCAACGTGTAGCTTCAGGTCATCTCCAGGCATCGGTTATGGGATAGCGCCGCTCGCGGCCGAAAGCGCAGGTGGATACGCGTGGACCGGGTGCGGATTGCCGCCGCTTGAATTCGTTGACCAGCACCATGCGCACGGTGTGGCGCACGATCTCCGCGTCGAAACCGGCCGCGACGATTTCCGTCTGCGACTGCGCGCCTTCGATGTAGCGGGAAAGAATATCGTCGAGAACGTTGTAGGGCGGCAATGAATCCTGATCGGTCTGATCCGCGCGCAGTTCGGCGGAGGGTGGGCGTTCGATCACTGCAACGGGAATCGGAAACTCCGCATTCTGCGCATTGCTGTTCCCTGTTCCCTGTTCCCTGTTCCCCGCTGTATTCCGCCATCGCGCCAACCGGTACACCTGCGTCTTGTAGACGTCCTTCAACGGCGCGTAGGCGCCGCACATGTCGCCATACAGCGTCGCGTAGCCGACCGCCATCTCGCTCTTGTTGCCGGTCGAAAGCAGCAGCGCGCCGGTCTGGTTGGATAGCGCCATCAGCAGCACACCGCGCGCGCGCGATTGCAGATTCTGTTGCGTGAGATCGGACGGCTCGTACCCGCCGCAAGCGGGCTCCAGCGCACGCACGAAGGCTTCGAAAGCGGATTCGATCGAGAGGTCGAGATAACGCACGCGCACCGTTTGCGCCTGCGCGCGCGCTTCGCGCAGCGACAACTCCGAGGTGTAGCGCGAGGGCAGCATCACCGCGGTGACGTGCTCCGCGCCCAGCGCATCCACCGCGATCGCCAGCGTCAACGCGGAATCGATACCGCCGGACAAACCCAGCAGTACGTCTCCGAAACCGTTCTTGTGCACATAGTCGCGCACGCCGCGCACCAGGCCGGCGTAAAGGATCGCTTCTTCACTCCCGTCGCCACGCGCCGGCCAGTCGAGCGCGTGCAGCGTACGGGTGTGCGGATCGAATTCGACGAACAGCAGATGCTCCTCGAACGACGGCCCGCGCGCGATCACCGAGCCGTTGGCGGCAACCAGCAGGGAAGCGCCGTCGAACAGCAGATCATCCTGCCCGCCGATCACGTTGACGTAGGCGATGGGCAGATCATTTTCCCGTGCGCGCTGTGCCAGCAACGATTCGCGTGTGGCGGCCTGCTGCGTGTCGTAAGGCGAAGCATTGATCACCAGCAGCAGTTGCGCGCCATTTGCCGTAACTTTCGCGGCCGGTTCGGCTTCCCAGATGTCTTCGCAGATCAGCAACCCGACGCGCACGCCTTCGCAATCGAACACCAGCGGCTCGTTACCCGGACGGAACCAGCGCTTCTCGTCGAAGACGGTGTAATTCGGCAGCGCCTGTTTGTGATAGGTCGCAAGGATCTCGCCGTCCGCGATCACGGACGCCGCGTTGTAAACCTCCCCGACCGCATGCGGATGGCCGACGATCGCGGTGATGCCGTCGATGTCGTTCGCAAGCGAAGACAGTTCGCGCTCGCAGGCGGCGAGAAATCCGGGGCGCAACAGCAGATCCTCTGCCGGATAGCCGCACAGCGATTGTTCCGGGAACGCGATCAACGCGGCGCCGCGCTCGCTCGCGTGGCACGAAAGTTCGCGCATGCGCGCGGCGTTCGCGGCAATCGCTCCGACCGGGAAATCGTACTGTGCGAGGGCGAAACGCAGGGTGGGCACGTCCATGGTTCCCAAAAACAAAGGCCGCGACGAACGCGGCCTCGCATTGTAAGCGGAACTCGGGATTTGCTCAGTGCTTCATCTTTTCCGCAAGCTTCCTGCCCAGATCCGCCGGCGATTTCACCGTGGTGACGCCGGCCTTCTCCAGCGCGGCGAACTTGGCGGCGGCCGTGCCCTTGCCGCCGGAGATGATCGCGCCGGCGTGGCCCATGCGCTTGCCGGCGGGCGCCGACGCGCCGGCGATGAAAGCGACAACCGGTTTGGTCACGTTCTCGGCGATGAAGTCCGCGGCTTCCTCCTCGGCGCTGCCGCCGATCTCGCCGACCATGATGATGCCTTTTGTTTGCGCATCATCCTGAAACAAACGCAAGCAATCGATGAAATTCATGCCCTGGATCGGATCACCGCCGATGCCGATCACGGTCGATTGGCCCAAGCCGACATTGGTGGTCTGGAAAACCGCTTCGTAGGTGAGCGTGCCCGAGCGCGACACGATCGCGACCGATCCGGGTTTGTGGATGTGGCCGGGCATGATGCCGATTTTGCATTCGCCCGGGGTGATGATGCCCGGGCAGTTGGGGCCGATCAGCACGGTGTCCGGATATTCCTTCAGCACGTTCTTGACGCGCAGCATGTCGAGCACGGGAATGCCTTCGGTGATCGCCACGATCACCCGCACACCGGCTGCCGCGGCTTCGAGGATCGCATCGGCGGCGAATGGCGGCGGCACGAAGATCATCGACGCATCCGCGCCGGTGTCGTCCACGGCATCCTGCACCGTGTCATAGACCGGCAGACCGATGTGTTCGCTGCCGCCCTTGCCGGGTGTCACGCCGCCGACCAGCTTGGTGCCGTAATCCAGCGCCTGTTCGGAATGGAACGTGCCTTGCTGGCCGGTGAAGCCCTGGCAGATGACCTTGGTGTTCTTGTTGACGAGGACGGACATTCGTTCGATTCCTTATGCGGCCTTCGCCGCCGCGACTGCCTTTTGCGCGGCATCGTTGAGATCATCCGCCGGCGTGATCTTCAAGCCGGAATTCGCCAGCAGCGCGCGGCCCTGTTCGACATTGGTGCCTTGCAGACGCACGACCACCGGAATGGTGAGGCCGACTTCCTTCACCGCGGCGATGATGCCCTCGGCAATCAGATCGCAGCGCACGATGCCGCCGAAGATGTTGACCAGGATTGCGCGCACCTTGTCGGATGAGAGGATCAATTTGAACGCTTCGGTCACGCGCTCCTTGGTCGCGCCGCCGCCGACGTCCAGGAAGTTCGCGGGTTCGCCGCCGGCCAGCTTGATCACGTCCATCGTGGCCATCGCGAGTCCGGCGCCGTTGACCATGCAGCCGATCGAACCGTCCATGGTCACGTAATTCAAGTGATTCGCCGCGGCTTCGGCTTCGGCGGGGTCTTCCTGTGAGATGTCGCGCATGGCCGCGAGCTTCGGATGGCGGAACTCCGCGTTGTCATCGGAATTGACCTTGCCATCCAGCGCCATCAGGTCGCCGGATTTCACGATCGCCAGCGGATTCAATTCGATCAGCGAGAGGTCTTTCTCGTTGAACAGCTTGTACATGCCCAGCATGATCTTGGTGAGCTGGTTGACCTGCTTGGGATTCAGGCCCAGCGCGAAGCCGAGCTGACGGCATTGATACGGCTGCAAACCCTGCACGAAATCCACGATCACGGTGTGGATGTCGTCGGGCGTTTCGCGCGCCACCTGTTCGATGTCCACGCCGCCGCGCGCGGAG
>DATFCO010000176.1:0-12027 GCA_035253005.1 Rhodanobacteraceae bacterium | reverse complement strand
TAAGAATTGCATGTCGGATAACCGCAACGCGTGCATTGGGTCTGCGGCAGCAGCGCGTCGATGTGTTCGGCCGAGGGCCGCGCTTCCGGTTGCCCGGCTGCTGCGCGCAGCACCGCGGCCAGCACGAGCAGGATCACCAGCAGAAGGGCCAAGAAAGCGACAAGCATTCTCCATTGTAAGCGGCGCGCCTTCGTGCTGGGATTGCACGTCCGGCGCAGCAATGTTTAGATCGGATTTGAAAGCGCGGACGCGGGACGTCCGCTTTTTGATTCTGGCGGTCAAGGACGATCGTAAAAACAACGGAGAAGACCCATGGTTGGTTGGCGCGGCGCGGCGCTCGGGACAATGTGCGCATTGATCAGCACGCTGGTTTTCGCGGCGGCGAAACCGGAGTCCACGGCGGCCCGGATCCAGGCGCTGGAGCAGCGCGTCGCGGAACTCGAGAATCGCACGCAACCGGAACTCGGCCAGCAGATGCTGATGCTGGAGCTGCGTCACGACCGTCTGTGGTGGGCGGGCGAAGCGGGCAACTGGAATCTCGCCTATTACATGGCCGGGGAGATCGGCGAGGACATCCAGGGCATCGTCGAAAGCAACGGCGACGCGGCCGAATTGCAGCCGCAAAAACTGTCCGAAGTAATGCCCGCGATGTTGAACGCGCCATTGAAAAACCTGATGGACGCGATCGGCACGCACGACAAGGCGAAATTCGCCAAGGCCTACGACGATCTCTCCGCCGCGTGCACCGGCTGTCATCGCGTCGCGGGCAATCCGATGCTCATTATCGGCCGGCCCAAGACGCCGATCCTCGACGATCTGCAATACGCGCCGCAGAGCAAATGAGCGCGCTCGGCGTTCTGCGTGAACTCGACCACACGCAACGCCATACCGTGGCGGCGAGCTTTCTCGGCTGGACGCTGGACGCGTTCGATTATTTCCTGCTGGTGATGGTGATGCCCGCGGTGGCGCAGGATTTCCACGTCGAGATCAAGGAAGTCGCGTTCGCGTTGTTCCTGACGCTGGCATTTCGCCCGCTGGGCGCATTGATCTTCGGACGGCTGGCCGACCGCTACGGCCGGCGCAGGATCCTGATGATCGATGTGACGCTGTATTCGATGCTGGGGCTCGCCTGCGCCTTCGCGCCGTCGCTGCTCGGCCTGCTGATCCTGCGTTCGCTGTTCGGCATCGCGATGGGCGGCGAGTGGGGCATCGGCGCGTCGCTGGCGATGGAATCCATTCCGCCGAAATCGCGCGGCATCGTTTCGGGAATCCTGCAGAGCGGCTATCCCTGCGGATACCTGCTTTGCGCGATCGCGTACGGGCTCTTGTTCAATACGATCGGCTGGCGCGGCATGTTCGTGCTAGGCATGCTGCCCGCGCTGCTGGTGCTGTACATCCGCCGCAGCGTGCCGGAGTCGCCGGTGTTTGAACAACGCCGTGGTGCGCGCCGCAGCGTGCGCGAAACGATGCGCGGGCACTGGGGTTTGTTCGCTTACCTGATCGTGCTGATGGCGCTGTTCAACATGTTCAGCCACGGCTCGCAGGATGTGTATCCGACCTTCCTGAAAGTGCAGAAGCATTTCGACACGCATATCACCAGTCTACTGACGGTCATCCTCAATCTCGGCGCGCTGGCAGGCGGACTGGTGTTCGGTGCATGGTCCGAACGCATCGGCCGTCGCCGCGCGATGGTGATCTCCGCGTTGCTGGCACTGCCCGCAATTCCGTTGTGGAGCTATGGTGGTTCGCTGCTGCTGCTGCTCGCGATCGGCGCGTTCTGGATCCAGATCGCAGTGCAGGGCGCCTGGGGCGTGGTGCCCGGTTATCTCAACGAGCTCTCCCCGGACGACGTGCGCGGTACGCTGCCCGGATTTGCTTATCAGCTGGGCAACCTGATCGCGGCGGCCACGGCTTTCATCCTCGCCTGGATCGCGCAAACGCGCGGCGGCGACTACGCCTTCGCGCAGAGCGTCTGGATTGGTTGTGTGGCGATCGTTCTGGCGCTGCTGGCGTGGTTCGGGCCGGAGGCGCGCGGCGTGCGTTTCGGCGAAGAACGCGAGACATGACCGCAGCGTGCCGCGTCGCTAGCATGCGCGTTTCCTTCGGAGCAGCGACGCGATGAAAGCCGCGAAGAACACGGTGGTGAGTTTCCATTACGCGGTGTCGGAAAGCGGCACCGAGCAACCGCTCGACAGCTCGCGCGATCGCGGCACGCCGATGTTTGCGCTGCTCGGGGCTCAGCAACTCGTGCCGGGTGTGGAGCGCGCGCTGGAAGGTCGCGAAGCGGGCGAGCGCTTCGAAATCGATGTGCCGCCGGAAGACGGCTACGGCGAACGCCGCGAAGGCATGATCCAGCGCGTGCCGAAAAAATATTTCCGCAATGCCGACAAGCTGAAGCCCGGCATGCAGACCGTGCTGCAGACTCGGGAAGGCGGTCAGCGGATGGTCACCGTACACAAGATCGGCATGAGCGCGATCGACGTCGACCACAACCATCCGCTGGCTGGCAAGACCCTGCATTTCGACATCGAGGTCACCGATGTGCGGGCCGCCACGCCGGAGGAATTGGCGCACGGGCATGCACACGCGGGGGATGGGCACCAGCACTGATACTGCGCGATGAGCGAATCTATACGATTTCTCTTCGAACAGGCAGGTAGCGTTCGTGTAGGCTGACGCGCGCATCACTGCGCCGATCTGCTCATGGCATCGCATCAGCCGCCCGCTTCGAATCCGTTGCCGCGCGCCGCGGCGCGTCTGCTCGAGCGCGCGCGCACTGAAATCGCACGGCGGCAATTCGATGCCGCGCGGGATTCGTTGGCTCATGCGCTGGCGCTGGCGCCCGACTGCGTCGAGGTGCTGGCGCTGGCGGGAATCGTCGCGCAGGCGCGCAACAGCCATGCGCGTGCCGTCGAACTCCTGCGCCGCGCGCAATCTTTCGAGCCAGCCGATCCGCGCATCGAAATGGCGTTGGGCATTTCGCTGTTCGAACAAGGCGATGCGGATGCCGCGGTGACGGCGCTGCAACGCGCAACCGAACTCGCACCGAATGTCGCGGCTGCCTGGTACAACCTCGGCAAGGCGCTGAAGCTGCGAGTCCAAATGGACGCGGCCATCGAAGCGCTGCAACGTGCGCTGGCCATCGATCCCGCGCATGTTCCGGCGAGGCTGACGTTGGCGGATGCACAGGCGAGTCTGGGCGATCTCGATGCCGCAGTCGCTCATCTTCGCGACGTATTGAAACGCGATCCGCAACAGGCGCGCGCGTGGTTCGCATTGGCCAATCTCAAGGTCGAGCCGCTGAGCCGAGAAGATGCGACACGGCTGCAGCGCGCATTCGAGAATCAAGGTGCTCCGACAGAATCGCGCGTGCTGTTGGGTTTCGCCTTGGCAAAAGCGCTGGAAGATCAAGACGACTACGAGTCGGCCTTCGATGTTCTGCAGCAGGCCAATTCGTTGCAGCGCGATCGCGTCAAGTGGGACGCGGCGTCGCACCGCCGGCACATTCACGCGATCATGGATGCCTTCGCGGAATCGTTGCCGGCACCTTTGCACCCGGAACGGGGCGGCGAAGTCATTCTGATTTGCGGCGTGCCGCGCTCCGGCACTACCCTGGTCGAACAGATTCTCGCATCGCATCCGGAGGTGGAAGGCGCCAACGAGATCCTCGACCTGCCCAAGGTGATCGAAGCGGAGTCCCGCAAGCGCGGAGAACAGTTTCCGCAATGGGTGCACGCGGCTACGGCGGAAGACTGGGCGAGGCTGGGAAACGACTATCTCGAACGCACTGCGAAGTGGCGACGCCTCAAACCGCGCTTCACCGACAAGAATCTGGTGAACTGGGAACTGGTCGGCGCGGCGCTGGCGATGCTGCCCGCCGCGCGCGTGGTGATTTGTCGGCGCGATCCGCTGGAAACTTGCGTGGCCTGCTATCACCAGTGGTTCGCCACCGGCGCCGAGTTCAGTTACGACTTGGACGAGATGGCGGACTACTGCATCGACTACGAGGAGTTGAGCCGCTTCTGGCAGGAAAAATACCCGCAGCGCGTATTCGGGCTTACATATGAAGCCCTGACCGCGCAGCCGGAAGAGGTGATCCGCGAGCTGCTGGCGTTCTGCGGACTCGACTTCGATGCGGCTTGCCTGGAGCCGCACCGCGCGTCGCGCGCCGTGTTGAGCGCGGCGAGCGCGGGCCAGGTGAGGCGACCCATCGGGCGCGCAGAGCCACGTGGGGGTCGGTACGGCGCGAGATTGGATGCGCTGAAAGAGCGTTTGCGTGCGGCTGGTGTGCTGCGGGTTCCCAGTGAAATGGCGGTTTTCCTATGAAATCAGCGTGTAGACGGGCGCAAAGCCATCTAGAAGTCCAAATCACTTCTTGCACTTTCGTTAGAAAAGCGTAAGGTGAACTGCGGAGTTGCCTTCGGCAACACAGGGTGCTTCCGGTGCTGGCTGTAGCGGCGGGGGCTTTCGCACGGGAAGGAGCCCGGACGACGACGGGAACAACAACAATGGCGGGGCCCCTGTGTGCGCTTTTCGCAGGGAGACATGGCAATGAACAGAGGGTTTCATGGCGTAAGCAGAAGTGGTCATGGCAGGGTGATTCGGCACAAGACGCTGGCTTTGGCGGTCAGCGGTTCTCTTGCGCTGGGAATGGCGGGCGCGGCCTATGCGCAAGCCACCACCGGCACCATCTACGGCCGCGTGCCTGTCGCGCCCAACGAAAGCATCCAGATCACCAGCGGCGCAGGTTTCAACCGCACCATCGCGGTCGGGCAGTCGGGACAGTATTCGATCACGTTGCCGGTCGGCACCTATACGGTGTCACTGCTGCAAAATGGACAGGTGGTCCAGTCGAGAACCGGGATCAGCCCGGCGGCGGCGGGCGCGGTGGCGGTGGATTTCGTCAACACCTCGACCACGGCCGAAAATGCGACCACGCTTTCGGCGATCAATGTGACCGGTCGGATTCCACCGATCGACGTCACCACGACCAATCAGGTCACCACGATCACGGCCAAGCAGTTGCAGCAGTTGCCGCTGCAGCACAGCGCCGAAAACATCGCATTGCTGGCACCTGGAGTTACTCCAGGCGGCTCCGCGCTTGGGACCGGCAATCCCACGGCACTGGGCACACCACTGCTGGTATTCGGGGGCGCATCGGTCGCTGAAAACGCTTACTACATGGACGGTATGAACACCACGGACCAGATCACTGGCCAAGGCGGCGTCAGCTTGCCGTACGGAGCGATCGAGCAGCAACAGACCTTCACCACCGGCTATGGCGCCAAATACGGACGCTCCATCGGTGGCGTGATCAACCAGATCGGCAAGAGTGGCTCCAATGACTGGCATTTCGGCTTTCAGGCTTCATGGGCACCAGCCAAGTGGCAAGCCAGTCCTGTCAACGCCTATTGGAACAATCCGCGCTATACGGGGGCGCTGGCATTGAACCCGAGTGAGGCTTTCGGCCAGCTATACCAATATCGCAAGGGCGGTTCAGGCACTTTGAATCCAACGGAAATCGGCATTCCTGTCGGTCAGCCCGGAGCGGAGAACATCTACGACGCCTATGTCAGTGGCCCGGTCGTCAAGGACAAATTGTTCTTCTTCGTGGGTGTGGAGCAGGACAACGCCCATTCCAACTCCATTGCGCCCGATACCGGCGCTGCCTACAACATCTTTTTCACCACACACTCTCCGAAGCTCTATGCCAAGTTGAACTGGAACATCAACGACAGCAACATCCTGACCTTGACCGGGGTGCAGAATTCCTACAAATCCTGGGGCACCGGTTACAACTTCGACTACGACACGCTCTCGACGGACGGGTTCGCCAACCTCGCCCAGACGACCAAGAATACCTTTCGCACCTGGGTGGCCAACTACACGTCCTACATCACCGACAATCTGACCTTGAACGCGATGTTCGGCAAGACGCATGGTGAGTACTACACCCAGCAACCTCTGTATCCGGGACTGACGGCTGACCTTGCCAATATCAGTCAGTCGTCCAACCAGAACCCTGCATTCCTTCCGCCGGGATCGACCGGAATTTCGAACGCTCAGGTCAACTCCAATATCGCAAGGCCGAGTCACCGCAGCAGCATCATGAACTACCGCCTCAGCCTGGACTACAAGTGGCGGACCCACGACTTCCAGATCGGCATCGACAACATCACGACCCAGGACATCGATGACGGCACGGACATGACGGGACCAGGATATCAATGGATTTACGGGGTTGGAGATCCCGGTACGCCGATCATCGGTGGCTGCTGCAACAACATCAACGATCCGCCGTACGTTGGTCCGCCCAATTCCAATCCGGATGGTGCCGATGGTTACTACGTTTTCAAGAACATCTTCATCAATCAGGCCAGTGTGCGGGTGGCGCAACGCGCCCAGTACATCGAGGACGATTGGCAAGTCACGCCGAATTTCCTGCTGAACCTCGGCATTCGCAACGACCAATTCACCAACTACAACCCGATCGGATTGCCGTACATCCGCCTGACCAAGCCGCAATGGCAGCCGCGCATCGGATTCAGTTGGAACGTGTTCGGCGATGCCTCAATGAAGGTGTTTGGCAACGCCGGACGGTACTATCTTGCGTTGCCCGCGGGAGTGGCCTTGCGCGGCGCCGGCGCCTCCACGTTCACCGGCCAGTACTACACTTATTCCGGAATCGATCCGCTGACCGGCGAACCCACCGGGCTGACCCCGATTCCCGAGAATCCTGTGAACGGAGTGTCGGCCAACAACGAGTATGGTGAAACGCTCGATCCCCGCACCGTCGCGGCAACGAACATCAAGGCGGAATATTCGGACAACTTCGTATTGGGCATGCAGAAGTTGTTCAACTTCAAGGATGTTCCGCTGGTGTTCGATGCGACCGGCATCTACCAGAAACTGGGCAGAATCATCGACGATTGGGATGATCAGCAGGCCGTATGCGCGGCAGGATTTTCCGAAGGTCTGACCTATCTAACCCCGGATGCCTGCACGAATTACACCTTGGGTGCGGTGCTGATCAATCCGGGCGAAACCCAGACCATCATGGTGCACAACCCGAGCGGAGGACTCTCGCCCGTCACCGTGGACTTCGCGCAGCAGGGCTTCGAGCGCAAGCCGATCCGCAAGTACTACGCCCTGGACCTCTCGCTGTCGCATCCCTGGGACGGCAAATGGTTCGGCAAGATCGCCTACACGTTCTCGAAGGACTACGGCAACACCGAAGGGCCGGTGGATTCGGTCATCGGTCAAGGCGGTTCCTCGGTGTCGATCACCGAGCAGTGGGACTTCGCGCAGTTGATGGAGTGGTCGTACGGCGAACAATTCAACAGCCAACGGCATCAGTTGAAGATCTATGGTGCTTACGCAGTGAGTCCCGAATGGACGGCCGGCGCCAACCTGTTCATCGCCTCGGGCCATCCCAAGATTTGCCTGGGCCGCTATCAAGCCGATGAATCGGACCCGCTCGGGTACGGAAATGCCTATCACTATTGCGGTGGCGTGCCGACGCCTCCCGGATCGACCGGTCACACTCCGTGGGAACACCAGTTGGATGTCAGTGTCGAATATCGGCCGAACTGGGCGGACCGCAAGTTGGGCATGACGCTCGCGGTATTCAACGTGTTCAACAATCAGACGCCACTGCAATATTCATCTGGCTACGGTACGACCGATACGCCGCGCGCACTGTATAACCATGTGCTGGGCTGGCAGGAACCGCGTTTTGCGAGGTTTTCCGTGGCATACGACTGGTAACAGGTTGCTGCGGTGCGAGCATGATGGCTACAACAGAGCACAGTCTGCCGCCGGGCTACTGCCCGGCGGTTTTTTTATGATGGTTCAAAGCTTGTATCTTGGATCAACCGCTTTGTATTTTTTGAGATGACCGGTACTAAGCCCCAATCTCCGACGCCGGCGGGAACGCTCTCTCCCGTGGCTTCTCGACTGCTTGCCCGCGCGCAGAAGGAACTGCAATGCGGCGATGCCGATGCCGCGATACGGACTCTGTCCAACGTCCTTTCGCTTGCGCCCGATAGCGCCGATGCACTGCGCTGGATGGCCATTGCGGCGCAGAACCGCGGTGATCATACGCGAGCCGTGGAATATTTCCGTCGTGCGCTTTCTGCATTGCCGGAAGATCCCGCTCTGCGCATCGGTCTGGGTGTTGCGTTGTACCGGATCGGCGAAACAGACGAAGCGCTGAAGCATTTGCGCCGCGCGTGCGCACTGGCGCCGGAGTCGGCTTCTGCGTGGTACAACCTTGCCGAAGCCTTGAAACCGCAGGTACAAACGGCGGAAGCGATCGACGCATTGCAGCGAGTGCTTGCGCTTGAGCATTCGCATGGTCCCGCGATGTTGGCGCTGGCGCGCGCGCAAGCGAGCGCGGGGCAAATCGATGCGGCGGCAGCCAACTTGCGCGACCTGTTGCGCAGGGAACCCGAACACGCCGAAGCCTGGCTTGCGCTCGCGAATTTGAAAACCATCGGGCTCGATGCACACGATGTGCAACGGCTCGAGCGAGCGCTCATGCGCACGGATTTGTCGGACGAGTCGCGAATCTGGCTGGGTTTCGCGCTCGCGAAGGCACTGGAAGATCAGGGCGATTACGCGCGCGCTTTCGAGGTGCTGCGTGAAGCCAACGCGCTGCAACGCAGCCGGGGAAAATGGGATTCCGCAAGCGAGCGAGCGCGGGTGGATGCGATCATGCATGTGTTCGCTGGTCCGTTGCCGGAACCCATGGATGCGGAGCTCGGCCGCGAAGCCATCCTGATTGCGAGCATTCCGCGTTCCGGGTCGACTTTGCTGGAGCAGATACTCGCCTCGCATCCGCAAATCGAAGGCGCCAACGAAATCAAGGATCTTCCTCGGTTGATCGAAGCCGAAACACATCGCCGCGGACGCAGTTTTCCGCTGTGGGTGCCCGAAGTGTCCTCGATGGAATGGCGGGATCTCGGCAGACGGTATCTCGAACTTACCGCACGGTGGCGTCAGCGCAAGTCCCGTTTCACCGACAAGAATCTTTTGAACTGGGTTTTGGCGGGCGCCGCGTTGATGATGTTGCCTGCGGCGCGGGTGGTGGTATGTCGGCGCGATCCGCTGGAAACCTGTCTGGCGTGCTATCGGCAATGGTTCGGCGCAGAGGCGGCTTTTACCTACGATCTGGACGAAATGGCGGATTTCTGCATCGACTACATGCGATTGACCCGTTTCTGGGTGGAACGATTTCCGGACCGGGTTTTCGATCTCGAATACGAAGCATTGCTGGCGGATCCGGATACCGTGATCCGGCGCGTGCTGGACTTTTGCGGGTTGTCGTTCGATTCGGCTTGTCTCGATTTCCACCGCACGGAACGCACGGTGCTCAGCGCTCCGAGTGCTGCGCAGGTGCGCCAGCCGCTGCGACGCGACACCGCGCGCAGCGCGCGCTACGGAGACAAACTGGATCGCCTCCGCCAGCGCCTGCTTGACGCAGGACTCTCAATTGGAGAGCACTGACCAATTAGAGAACACTGTGCAGGGTGGTACGCGTCTGCAGCGCATGAGTGCGATCAAAAACTCAACTTCTCCCGCGTGCGCCGCTTGCGGCGCCACAGCGTATCCAGCGCGGCTGTGCCGGGGCCGAACGCCGCCAGCACCAGAAAGCCACCGGCGATGGCGATGTTCTTCTCGAAGTTGATCGCCTGCATCGGATCGGCGAAGTTGTTGTGGAAGAAGAACGCGGCGAGCAGGGTGAACACGCACAGGCCGAGCGAGGCCCAGCGCGTCAGGAATCCGAACAGCACCGCCAGTCCGCCGCCCAATTCCGCGAAGATCACCAGCGGCAGCAGGCCCGGCGGCAGTCCGTGCGCGGCGAGCATGCCCGCGGTCGCCGCATAGCCCATCACCTTCTGCGTGCCGGAGATCAGGAAGATTTGCGCCAGGCCGATGCGGCCCAGCAGGACGGCGAGATTCTGCATGTGGGAGGTTCTCCGGATCAGCGCTCGCAGCGGCAAAGCCGCAAGCATAGCGGCACGTTGCCACGGATGAGAACCGCCATCAGTTGGATGCGACGACCTCGCCCGCCGGCGCATGCCATTCCAGCACGCGCTTGGCGTAGAGGAAATGCGTGCGCCAGTAATCGCCGTCGAGCTGATCCAGCCTCACCGTACCGCCGCGATTGGGCGCGTGCACGAAGCGGCCTTCGCCGACATAGATGGCGACGTGATTGACGTGACGCCGGCTGCCGAAGAACAGCAGATCGCCGGGTGCGAGCCGGTCCGACTTGACGCGCGGTGCATCCACGTCGGCGATTTCGCCGGAGCGGCGCGGCAGCACCACGCCGGCCGAACTGCGGAACACGTAGTCCACCAGTCCGCTGCAATCGAAACCGCTCTGCGGCGTGTTGCCGCCATAGCGGTAAGGCGTCCCGACCAGGCCGATGGCGCGGAACAGCACGTCATTGGCGGCTTGCGCAGGCGGTGGCGGGGTGGTGGCGCATGCACCCAGCATCAGCGCGGGAGCGAGCGCCGCAATGCGGAACAGCCAGCGCTGCGCGCCGGTCAACGTTCCGCTCTCCGGAGGCGACAGCACGCGCTGCGCACCGCCCGGCGGCCGGGCGAAATGGAAGCGCGAGCGTGGCGAAGAGATGAATTCATCGAGGCAAAACGGTGAAGGCCGCGCGAAGGTAACGCATGAACCGGGCTCCGTAAAGCCCGGCGAGAAAAAACGAGCGTGATTCGTGACGCGATCGACGCGGCGTGCCGAGAACTCAGGCGGCGCCGGCTTGGGTCGCGGGAGCGGAGGCCATTTCCAGTTCCAGCTCGAATGCGGCCGTGCGGCGGCGGGCGGCTTCGATCACCGCGCTGGGCAGGCCCTGCGCGGAAGCCAATTGCGCCAAGGCGGCGCGTTGGCGCGGATCGAAATCCGGATCGTGCTGCGCCTCGTCCAGCGCGGTCAGCAGCGTCGCGAGCCAGCCGGCGCCGGGTGCGCGCAGCATCAGCAGGATTTCGGGCACCGAAAGGCTGTTGCGGTAGAACGATGGCGTCATGATGGATTCCCCCTGACAGTTCCGACCGGGAAGCTGCACGAATAATGCCAAGCTGCACGCGGCGGCAGGAATCGCGGGCTGCCGCTACACTCGCGCGAATGTCTCGATCCTCCGATTCGATTCAATCAGATGTGCTGATCCTGGGCGGCGGCGTGATCGGCTTGTCCTGCGCCCTGGCGCTGGCACGCACCGGCGCCTCCGTGCGCGTGCTGGAACAGGCCGCGCCCGGCGCCGGCGCCTCGCACGGCAATTGCGGCACCTTGACCCCCAGCCACGCGATTCCCTTGTCGGTCCCCGGCGTGCCCTGGAAGGCGCTGCGCTGGATGACCAAGCGCGACGCGCCCTTGTACGTGAAACCGCGGCCCGATCTGCAACGCTGGCGCTGGCTGCTCGGCTTTGCAATTCGTTGCAATGCGCGCGATGCGCAACGTGCGGCGCTGGCGCGCGCGGCGATCCTGCAGCGTTCGCACGAACTGCTGCCGCAGTGGCTCGCCGAAGAAGGCATCGACTGCGAATACGCAAAGCTCGGCACGCTTTACGTGTATCGCGATGCGCGTGCGCTGGACGATGACCGTCATGACGTGGATTGGTTGAACGAACTGGGCGTGCGCACGGAGATCCTCGATCCCGATCGCGTAACAACGATGGAACCCGCGCTGAAGGAGGGCATCGTCGGCGGCGTGTGGCATCCGGACGACGCGCAGTTGCGGCCCAACAAACTGGTGGAAGGGTTGACACGGCGCGTGCGCGAGCACGGCGTCGTCATCGAGAATGGTGCGCGCATCGAAGGCTTCGTCTGCACCGGTGGAAGTATCCGCAGTGTGCGCACTTCGCGCGGCGAGTTCGCAGGCAAGCAGATCGTGATGGCGTTGGGCGCGTGGTCGCCGAAAATCGCGCGGCACTTGCATCTGCGTCTGCCGATCCAGCCCGGCAAGGGTTATTCGATCACCACGTCGCTCCCCGATCCCGCACCGCAACGCCCGCTGGTG
>DATFCO010000175.1:0-2714 GCA_035253005.1 Rhodanobacteraceae bacterium | reverse complement strand
TTTCTTAGCGTGCTCGTATTCCTCGACGATCAGCACGCCGGCGCCGTCGGACAACACGAAGCCGTCGCGATCCTTGTCCCAGGGCCGGCTCGCTTTTTCCGGTTCGTCGTTGCGCGTGGACATCGCGCGCGCCGAGCAGAAGCCGCCCATCGCCACGCCGGTGGTCGAATACTCGGCGCCGCCGGCCACCATCACGTCGGCGTCGCCGTACTGGATCATGCGCATCGCCAGGCCGATGTTGTGCGTGGCCGTGGTGCAGGCCGTGACGCATGCGATGTTCGGTCCTTTCAGACCGAGCATGATGGAAAGATTTCCCGAGGCCATGTTGATGATCGAACTCGGCACGAAGAAGGGCGAAATCTTGCGCTGGCCGTGCTCGTGGAAAGTGATCGAAGTCTTCTCGATGGTGCTGATGCCGCCGATGCCGGCACCCACCGCGCAGCCGATGCGTTCCTCGTCGTGTTCGTGCGGATGCATACCGGCGTCTGCCAGCGCCTGCACCGAGGCCGCGATCCCGTAGTGGATGAACGGATCCATCTTCTTGACGTCTTTCGCCGGGATGTACTGCGCCGGATCGAAATCTCTCACCTCGCCGGCGATGCGCGTGGGGAAGCTGCTGGCGTCGAAATGCGTGACCGGACCGATGCCGCTCTTCCCGTCGAGGATGTTGCGCCACGCGGTCACCACGTCGTTGCCGACCGGCGAAACCATCCCGAGTCCGGTTACCACGACACGCCGTTTTGAATCAGGCCGTTTTGAATCGGTTCTTTTCATACGAGCGTTTGCATGGTTATAAAACGAAAGCTGCGCCTCGTGGGCGCAGCCTTGTGATGCAATTCAGCCCGAAGCCACTGCGCGGCTCGCGCCGCAGAGGGCCGCGTCAGGCTTTTACGTGAGCCTTGATGTAGTCGACCGCTTGCTGGACGGTGGTGATCTTCTCGGCCTCCTCGTCGGGGATCTCGGTCTCGAACTCCTCTTCGAGGGCCATGACCAGCTCCACGGTGTCGAGCGAGTCGGCGCCCAGATCGTCCACGAACGAGGCGTTCGGGGTGACGTCCTCTTCCTTGACGCCAAGCTGTTCGACGACGATCTTCTTGACGCGCTCTTCGATGCTGCTCATGTGGGGTAACCTCCGGGGCCAAAGCTGACGTAGTTTAAAGCAGTCCGCGGCGGGGTGCCAGAAGCCGGTCCGTGCGGGGAACGGCTAAGCCATGTACATGCCGCCGTTGACGTGCAACGTCTCGCCGGTGATGTAGTTCGCGGCCGATGACGCCAGGAAGGCGACAGCCTTGGCGATATCGGCCGGTTGACCCAAACGGCCCAGCGCGATCGTGCCTTCCAGGGACTTGCGTTGCTCGTCGGAAAGGGCGCGCGTCATGTCGGTGTCGATGAAACCGGGCGCGACCACGTTGACCGTGATGCCGCGCGATCCAATCTCGCGTGCCAGCGATTTGGAGAACGCGATGATGCCGGCCTTGGCCGCGGCGTAATTGGTCTGGCCGGGGTTGCCGGTGACGCCGACCACGGAAGCGATATTGATGATGCGGCCCTTGCGCGCCTTCATCATCGTGCGCAGCACGGCTTTGCTGGTGCGATACACCGAGGACAGGTTGGTGTCGAGGATGGCCTGCCAATCCTCGTCTTTCATCCGCATCAGCAACTGGTCGCGGGTGATGCCGGCGTTGTTGACCAGGATCGACAAACCGCCGTGTGTCTTGACGATATCTTCGATCAACGCGTCCACCGACGCACCGTCGGTGACGTTCAACACTCGCCCTTCCCCGCCGTGCGTGCGCAGGCGTTCGCCGATCGCCTTCGCGCCTGTTTGCGAAGTCGCCGTGCCGATCACCTTCGCGCCCTGCGCTGCAAGTTCGTCCGCGATCGCCGCGCCAATGCCGCGTGAGGCGCCGGTCACCAGCGCGACTTCGCCCGTGAGTGTCTTGTCCATCGCCTTTGTCCCGAAGGATCAAAGATCGAAACCTTACACGGAAACGGGATCGCACAACATCACGACGTGGCTACCGCGTTTCACCCGGCTGGTAACCGGTTTCGGCGGTCGCGACCGGAATGAGTCCTTCCGGCCTCCGCAGAAAATCCTCGACCACCGGAATCACCCGTTCCGCTTCCGAAAACAGCGCGAAGTGGCCGGCGTTGGGGATCACGGCCAGCTCAGCTTTCGGAATGAGTTTCAGGGTTTCGACAGCGTGTTCGAGGCGCACGAAATCGCGGTCACCCAGGGCGATGAGCAGCGGCGCCTCGATCGCAGCGAGTTCTCCCGTTGAGAACCCGTTCCATTCAATACCGATGACCTTGTGCCAGAACTTGGGCCAATAGCCCGGATCGGACGCGACCTTCCCGTAGTTCTCTCTCTGAAATCTAAAGGTCCGGGAATTGGCGGTGGGTGCAACGCTCGTGCGCAGCATTCCCATGTTGAGGGCTTGCTGCGGCGGGCCGAACGTCGCGCCGTAGGCAGCGACACGGCGCACCAGCTCGGGATGGCGAACCGCGATCATCGCGGCGATGACGCCGCCGTAGCTTTCGCCGAAGAAATCGGCTTTTGCTATTCCAAGGCATTTCAACAGGCCGATCACGTCTTCGGCGAACTGCTGCAGAGTCATCGGACGCCCGGGAATATCCGCCGTGCGTCCGTGTCCCTGCAGATCCATGGTGATGATCGAATGGCTTTTCGCCAACTGCGGAAACGACTTCAATCC
>DATFCO010000174.1:0-8583 GCA_035253005.1 Rhodanobacteraceae bacterium | reverse complement strand
CCGCTCCGGTTCTGACATACTCCCGCCGCCCCGAGCCAGGGCGGGGGAGGCCGCATGGTCTTCAACTCGCTGACGTTCATCGCGTTCTTCGCGATCGTGCTGGCGATCCATTCGCTGCCGCTGGCGTGGACGATCCGCAAGATCAATCTGCTGGTCGCGAGTTATCTCTTCTATTCGGCGTGGAATCCGCCGTTCGTGATCCTGCTATGGATCTCGACGGTGGTGGACTGGTATGCGGCGCAGGGACTGGTGAAGGCGCAACGTCCCGTGGCGCGGCGCGCATGGATGCTGCTGTCGGTGGTCGCGAACCTCGGCATGCTGGGCTACTTCAAGTACGGCGGGTTTCTGCTCGCCAATTTCACCGCACTGCTGGCGTCGCTGGGCGTGGTCTATCACGCGCCCGCGCCGGACATCGTGCTGCCGGTGGGCATTTCGTTCTACACCTTCGCGACGATGTCCTACACATTGGACGTGTATCTGCGCCGCGCCTTGCCGGCGCGCAATTTCCTGGATTACGCGCTATTCGTGACATTCTTTCCGCATCTGGTCGCGGGCCCCATCATGCGGCCCACCGAACTGGTGCCGCAGTTCGAGCAGCCGCGCCGTGCGACTCGCCAGCAACTGTTCTTCGGTCTGGCGCTGATGACCATCGGCCTGTTCAACAAGGTGGTGCTGGCGGACGGGTTCCTCGCGCCGGTGGCGGAGAAGATCTACGACAGCGACAAGCTTCCCGGCGCGCTGGACGCATGGATGGGCACGCTGGCTTTCAGCGGACAGATCTTCTGCGACTTCGCCGGTTATTCGACGATCGCGATCGGAGTCGCGATGTGCCTGGGCTTCGCAATGCCGGACAACTTTCGCTTTCCTTATGCCGCAGTCGGCTTTTCCGATTTCTGGCGGCGCTGGCACATCACGTTGTCGTCCTGGCTGCGCGATTACCTCTACATCCCGTTGGGCGGCAACCGGCACGGCGAGCGTCGCACCTACGCCGCATTGATGACGACGATGCTGCTGGGCGGTTTGTGGCATGGCGCCAACTGGACTTTCGTCGCCTGGGGCGGTTTGCACGGCGTCTATCTGTCCGCCGAGCGCTGGCTGCGCAAACGTTTCGCCGGCTTCCGGCCGAACGTGTGGACGTTGATCGCTTTCGGCTTGATCACCTACGCGCTGGTCAACGTGGCCTGGGTGTTCTTCCGCGCCAAGACGTTCTCGCGCGCGTGGCAGGTGCTTCGCGGCATGTTCGGCGGCAACACGAAAGCGGTACCGCTGTTGAGCATCGAGTCACTGGTCGTGGTGACCGCAATCATCACCGGATTGGTAATCGCGCACTGGCTGATGCGCAATCGCACGCTCGAATCGGTGCTGGCACGCGTGCCGGCGGCCGCGCTGTCGTGCACCTGGGCGCTCATGGCGTTCGCGATAGTGGCGACGCAAGGCAACGGCAATGCCTTCATCTACTTCCAGTTCTGATCTCGTTATCGAGCGGTCGGTCAGCGCCAAGGCGCGCATCGCGCTGCGTCCGGGGTTGCGCCTGACTGCTTCCGACCGTCCCGGTGTGGCGCAACCGGTGCCGGAGCGCGACATTCCCGATCGTCCGTGGGGCGCGATCCTGTTCGCCGTGCTGATCATGACGCTGCTGATGCTGGGTGCGTGGGAATGGCACTGGCGCGCGTACGGCGTCGAGCCGAGCATCGCCAACAGCGATGGCCTCTGGGCGACCCAGCGCCGCCGCATCGACAACGGCGAAGGCGACGGTGCCACGGTGATCGTCGGTTCCTCGCGCCTGTTGTTCGACATGCAACTGCCGGTGTGGCAGAAGCTGTCCGGCCAGCGTCCGATCCAGCTCGCGCTGGAAGGCACTTCGCCGATGTTCGCGCTGGAGGATCTGGCCGACGATCCGAATTTCCGGAACGGCCGCCTGCTGGTCGATGTGGCTCCGGAACTCTTCTTCAGCGGATTCGCGTTGCGTCAGGGCGTGCTGAAGTACACCCGCAAGCAGTCGCCTTCGCAGCGGATCGGCCAATGGCTGTCGATGCATTTCGTCGAACCGTATCTGGCCTTCGACGATCCCGACTACGCCCTGCCCACGGTGCTGGCCCGGCAGGAGTGGTGGCCGGCGCGACTTGGAATGCATTCGCGCACGCCGGTGCGCAAGCTGATGGTGGTGGTGGACGAGGATCGCGCCAGCCACATCTGGGACAAGCTGGAGAAGGATCCGGTTTATGCGAAGCTGGCGCAGAGCATCTGGACGCAGCATCTCGCGCCGTCTCCGGACGATCCTTCGCCCGCGCAGTTGCAGAAGACCATCGATGAGCAGATCGCGCGCGCCGCGGCGGCGGTGGCGAAGTTGCGCAAACGCAACGTGCAGGTGATCTTCGTCCGCACGCCAAGCACCGGCGTCTATCTCGCGTGGGAGAACAAGGTGTTTCCGCGCGCGAAGACCTGGGACGTGCTGTTGGCGAAAACCGGCGCACCGGGTGTGCACTTCCAGGATCATCCGGAATTGCAGGGATTCTGGCTGCCGGAGTGGTCGCATTTGGCCGCACGCGATGCCATGCGCTTCACCGCGGCGCTGTATGCGATCGTCGAACGCGACATCGAGCACCGCGCGCCGGGAACTCGTCTTTCCAAGGCTCACCTGTCGCAAGGAGAATGACATGAAATGCGCATTCATGTGGGTCGCATTGCTTTGCTGCGGCGGCACGGCCGCTGCTGCCGAACTCTGCGGCGGCACGCCCATACCCGCCCACGCGGACGCGCTGGATCGCCTGGTCGTGCAGACCATGCGCAGCTCTCACATACCGGGCATGTCGGTGGCGATGCTCGATCATGGCCATGTCGTGAAGCTGCGCGGCTATGGTTTCGCCGATCTGGAATCCTGCGTGCCCGCCACCGAGAACACCTTGTTCGGCATCGGTTCCATATCCAAACAGATGACCGCCGTCGGAATATTGACACTGGTGCGCGACGGCAAACTTTCTCTCGACGATCCGATCACGAAATACCTTCCGGAAGGCAAGGGCGCGTGGGACACCGTGCGCGTCCGCCACCTGCTCACCCACACCTCCGGGATTCCCGACATCTACGGAGACGACGCCAAATTCCCGAGCATGCATCCGGACCGCACCACCTCGCCGGGTACGCCCGATCTGGTCAAGTTTTTTGCCAAGAGCAAACTCAATTTCGCACCCGGCGAGGATTGGGCCTATTCCAATACCGGCTACATCCTGCTGAGTGTCATCGCGGAGCGGGTGAGCGGAGAGCCGTTTCCCGCTTTCATGCGTGAGCGGGTATTCGTGCCGTTGGGCCATGTCGAGCACACGCAACTACAGCCCGACCCAACTGATCCCCCGGGCGTGCTACGCCCTATCACGTGGACGACAAGGGTGTGGTGACACACGGGCCGTTCATCAGTGACGTATTCAGCCATTGGGGCGATACGGCCTTCATATCCACGGCTTCGGATATGAACCGTTGGGCGCAAGCCTTGGGGCGCGACAAACTTCTGCCGCCCGCGTTATGGCAGGCAATGCTGACGCCGGTGCGTTTGCGGGATGGTACGTCGTACCCGTACGGCTTCGGCGTGATGCTCTCGCAGGTTGGGAACGACCGTTTGTGGAAACACAACGGTACTTTCAAGGCCGGCTATTTCGCGGACCTGCTCGATTTCCCCGATCGTTCACTGAGCGTGGCGGTGCTTTCCAACTATTATGGTGATGACGAGGATTCGTTCTTCAAGCTTCCGCCAATGATGGTCGGCTCTTTCGAACCGCAATTGGCTTTGGTGGGAACGCGCCCAGCCCCGCCCGACCCGCAACTACAGTTGACACAGTCGTTGTTTGAGACCATGAGCGGCGCGGACGGCCAAGGCTATACGCGGTCTTTTGCGAAGCACTCGCCCTATCCCGGGATGCTTCGGCAAGTATTCGTGCACAAGCCTTCTGCGAAGCTCCGATATTTCGGCTGCGATGCAATGACGGGCGCACCACCCGATGCATTCGGCACCGCCGTTACCCGCGAATGCAGGTACATCATCGAAGACGCTCCGCAAGTACCCGGGCTGATGCTCTGGCTGACCGATCACAACGAAATAGCCGGGATCACTTTTTGGTGAGATTCGGGATGTGCGGCAACTCGCGGGCGAAAAGTGCGACCGCTGACCGTCAGGCGGAATGTGGCTGGTGAATCCGCTCCGCGCAAGTCACGCGATCGCTTGTTTTTCGCAGTGCATCCCGATCCGCAGGCCGCGCAGCGGATCGTCGAGCTGGCGACAACGCTGCGCGCCAAACATGGCTTGCGCGGCAAATCCATTCCGGCCAACCGCGTACACATCACCTTGCATCATCTGGGCGACCATTGCGGCTTGCCCGAATCCCTGATCGAAACCGCGAGCAGCGCTGCTGCGGGAATCGCAATGCCGCCGTTCCAAGTCGCGCTGGATTGCGTCGGCAATTTTCCCGGGCGCGGCAAGCGTCCGTGCGTTTTGCGCAGCGGAGCGGCCGACGCGAATCAAGTGCTACATGCATTGCAGAGCGATCTGGGCGCGCGGCTGCGCGATGCAGGACTGGGCCGGCACGTTGAGCGGCGTTTCACGCCGCACGTGACCTTGCTCTACGACGAACGCGAGGTCGGTCCGGAGATCGTGCAACCGATCGCCTGGACCGTGCGCACCTTTGCGCTGGTGCACAGCCTGCTGGGCCGCGGCGAGCACCGCGTGCTCGCCGCGTGGAACCTCAAGGCTTGATCAAAACACCCCGACCTGCAAGGCGAACTTGCTGACCTCGTTGCTCGGGATCATGTCGGGCTCGACGTAAACGCGCACCGTGTAATCGGCGTCGGCGGCGGGCTGGATGGACCAGCTCGTTTCGCCGTTGCTCATGGTGTCGACCAAAGGTTTGCCCGAGTCGGGAGGCAGCACCTTGAAGAACAGATTGGGATTGCGCGAGATCAGGTTGATCTTCAGCGTCTTGCCGCCGCTCGCGTGCACCGTGTATTCGTGGTAGTCGTTGCTCTTGCTGATTTGTCCGATCGCTTGCGCCCAGGGATTGCCGGGGGTGAAGCTGATCGCGTCGGCGGCCTGCGAGGGCTGCGGTATCGCGAGCGCGCCGGCTGCAAGCGCGGCGGCGAGAAGGCTGCTCAAGCTCGAAGGTTTGGCGTTCATCGTCTTGTCCGGGGTAGGGAGTGTGCGCCGCAGTTCCGTCCGCCTCGAGGGCGGACGGAACGGGCGATCATACAACCGTCACGGGCAGCCCGCGCCGTCGGTTACGGCGGTCACCGCGCCCGCGGCCGCATCGACCGTGCGGCTGTAGCAACGGTCGAACGAATCCTTGTACAGATAACTCTGCGTGGCCTGCTGGCCGCTGGGGTGGTAATTGCCGCTGGGATCGAACAGCAGCGTGTCGGCGGCTTTGTTGTGGTAGTCCAGACTCGAAGAACGCATCGCCGCGCGCGCCGGATCTCCCTGATCCTGCTCGTTGAGATATTGGTCGACGGTGGTCGCCTGGTAAGCGGAATTGTCCGGATTGACGACATAGTTGTAGTCGAGCGTCAGCGGGAACGTCCAGTTGCGGCTGCTGTGGCTGATGCCGGAACGTCCGATGGTCGTGCTGGTCGACACCACGTTGGTCTGCAGCGCGATGTTCTGTTCGTACTGCGTGTCGCTGTCGGTGGTCACGTCGTGGTTGCCGAAGTCCGCTTTTTCGGCCACCGTGGTGGTGAGGCGACCATGCGAGGTGTTGACGTATCCGCTTGCTCTGAAATCGTGGCGCGAGGTGACATTCATGTCGTACACGTCGCCACTAGTGGACAACGTGCTGACCGGATGCACGCCGCTGTCGTGCACGGAACCGATCAGGCCGCCGGTGACTTGCGCACTGCGCGGATCCTGGAACAGCAGCAGTGTCGCCGCGGTGTCGAAGCGCTGGCTGTTGTTCTGGAAGGTCGGATCGCCGGTGACCACGGCAACCGAAATGGTGTGCGGCTGCCCGCTGCTCAACATCGCGGCGAATGGCGTGAGGTTCACCCGGAACGGCTGGAAATCCAGCGTCTGCACGCCCGGAACCGGCCGCCACAAATACGGGTCCACGCCGCCGGTGTAGATCCACGGCGAGATCGGCACGAAGCCGGCGGGCTGGCCGTCGATCGCGATTTCCGCTTCGCGGAAACCGGTGCCGCCGCAGCCGGTGATGGAACTGATCGAATCGGGCCCGCAGCTGTACCAGAATTCATCGCCCGATTGCGCCTCCGGCGTGACGTCCAGATAGGCGCGTTCGATATTGGTCGGCAGCGTGAAGGTCTTGGCGAGCGGATCTTCATCGGTATAGATGCTGCTGTAGTTGCCGACCGGATCGGAACCCAGCGACAAAACCTGATCCGCGACCGGTGGCGCGGGGTAGTCCGGCGTGGCGGGATAAAAATCCAGTTCCGCACTACCGGTGATCGAGCCGTTGTAGGTGTCGTCGTAAACGTTGAAGACGATCGCGTTGCCGGTCTGCGCGGTTTTCAGCAGGGTGGAAAGATCGGTCACATTGCGTTCCACATGCCAGCTCGGACTGACCGTGCTCTGCGGTTCCTGCGTGGTGCCGAAATAGATGTTGACGCCGCCGATCCACACGCTGGCGGTGCGGTCGTACTGTCGACCGGCGGTGACGTTGTAGTCGGCCTTGAACACCACCTTGTTCCAGGGGCCGGGGCACGCGGCAGGCGGCGTGTAGGAGAACGGGTGCGGGTTGTAGTCGTCGAAGGTGCCGGTCGGCGTATCGGCGGTGTAGAGCTGCACCACGCAGGGCGTGGTCGGCGGCACCGGCACCAATGGCTCGGCGCTGGCCACGCCTTGTTCGCCGATCTTGATGACGGGTCCGACGATGGGCGGCGGCGGAGCCGCGGCGGCCGCGATCAGCGGCAGTGCGGCGGCGAGCAGAACGGGGGCGCAATGGCGCGTCAGGGAAGGCTTCGCGGACATGACACTACTCCTTGTGCAGCAACTCTGGGATCGACCGGAAAGCAGCAGCGTTGGCGCATCAGCATAGCACCGGAAAAGCGCGATGGAAGCCCTTCGTCACAAATGCGGAACGGTGTAACGCTGGTGAACCCGGCGTCCATGCGCCTGCGTGCGTTAGACTTCCCCGTTTTGGGCGCCGCCAACGCATGCTCGTCACCATCATTCTGATCGCCGTCACCTGCGTCGTTTCGCTGACCGCCTTCGGCAATCCGCGCCTGCTGGATGCGCTGATCCTCTGGCCGCCGGCCATTTCGCGCAAACACGAATACTGGCGATTGCTCAGCTACGGTCTGGTGCATGCGGATGGCTCGCACCTGCTGTTCAACATGGTCACGCTGTTCTTTTTCGGCCGCGCGATGGAACCCTTGTACGCGCAATATCTCGGGCCATTCGGTTTCGCGCTGTTCTATGCGGGTGGATTGCTGGTCTCGATCCTGCCGAGCTGGTGGGCGCACCGCAAGGATTCCAGTTACCGCAGCCTCGGCGCTTCCGGCGCGGTCTCGGCGGTGCTGTTCGCCTTCATCCTGTTGCAGCCCTGGGCGATGATCATCGTGTTCTTCCTGCCGCTGCCGGCCATCCTGTATGCGGTCGCTTACGTCGCTTATTCGATATGGATGGATCGTGCGGCGGCTTCGCCCATGGCGGCGAGTTACGGACGCGTCAACCACAGCGCACACATGTGGGGCGGCGCCTATGGCGTGCTGTTCACGGTGTTCATGGAACCGCGGGTGGTGCTGGTGTTCGTGCAGCAGTTGCAGCATCCGCATTTCGGCGTTTAAACATTCACGTGACGCGGATTTCGCGCGGGCACGTTTATTTCTCCGGGTACCGAGCCAAGGAGAGCGGCGATGCAATGCAAGCAACTGGATCTCGATCAGCGTTTCAAAGTCGCGTTCCGCAATGCCCGCGCGGAAGCGGCCGTGATGACTATTCCGCCCGGCGACGCCGAAGGCGATCCGCAGAACAAGCATGAAGATGCCGACCAGTGGCTGTTCGTGGTGGCCGGCAGGGGTACCGCGATCGTGGAGGGCAAGCCGCAGCCGCTGAAACCGGGCACCCTGTTGTTGATCGAACAAGGCGAACGGCACGAGGTCCGCAACGACGGAGACGAGCCGCTGCGCACGCTGAATTTCTATGCGCCGCCCGAATATTGATCCGCTCTCGTCTGAGCTTCAAAAATTTCCGATAAGCGTCGATCTTTGCTGGAATTTGAATCCGGAACCGGGTATGCTGCGCGCACTGTTTGCCGGGTCACGGTAAATCGTGGCCCGATGCGCCATCCGCTCATCGTTCTGCCCCGCTTACTCCCTGCAACCAGTTTCGCCGCGGCTCATTCCGAGCCGTGGCTCCACTTGTTCGAGGAGTTTTTCATGTCAGAACGCAAAATCGGAACCGTCAAATGGTTCAACGACGCCAAGGGTTTCGGCTTCATCAGCCAGGAGGGCGGTGACGACCTGTTCGTGCATTTCCGCGCGATCCAGGGCACCGGCTTCAAGTCGCTGCAGGAAGGCCAGAAGGTCAGCTTCGTGACGACCAAGGGCCCGAAGGGCCTGCAGGCCGATCAAGTCCAGATCGCCTGAAGT
>DATFCO010000173.1:0-7430 GCA_035253005.1 Rhodanobacteraceae bacterium | reverse complement strand
CGCCAGCGCGGCAAGGGATTTACGGCGACCGCCGACATTTCATCGCTGCTCCTGAGCCAGCCGTTGCAATGCATCCCACAGCGCACGCTTGCGCGCGCGATCGGCATGCAACACAGCCAAAGCATCGACCCGCGCCGCCCTCTCGGCGCCGATCGCCGGCGGCAGCGGCACTTCGCCGAAAACCAGCACGCGCACACGCGGGTCGTTTTCCGCATCGGTCATGCGTACGCATTGCAATCCGAGCGTGCTGATCGCCTCGGTAATCTTCGTATAGAGCATCGCCAGGACCGGCTGCTCGATCTCTTCCTGCGAGCGCAGCAGCGCGACGCGCTTGTCGAATGCTACTGGCACTGTCTGCGACATGGACGCGGTTTCGGCGATCGCGCTGCGCGCACGCAGTCGCAACGGAGTCACACTCAGCGCACGCAGCACATCGATTCTGGAAAGCGCTATCGATTCCATCGAGCTCTCTTCACTCCTCCGGTGGCAGCGATTGCCGGCGTCGCGCGCGCATGCGCCGGCGCGATGAACGGCTGCGCAAACCCCACAGCGTCAGCACCGGCCCGGACAGCACGTACAGCACCGCGATCGCCAACAGCACGTCCGCGGTATCCCACACCAGCGCCACGATGATCAACACAGCCAGCACGATCCACACGAACGGCACGCGGTCGCTGCGCGGCCACGCCTTGAAACTGAAGTAGCGCACGCGGCTGACCATCAGCAGTCCGGCAACGACCGCGAGGATCGGCGTGAAGAAGCACAGCCACGCGCCTTCGATCTGCATGTTCTGCATCGACCAGACGAAGGACATGCACAATCCGGCCGCGGCGGGACTCGCGAGGCCCTGGAAGTAACGCTTGTCGGCGACACCGACCTGGGTATTGAAACGCGCCAGCCGCAAGGCCGCGCACGCGGCGTACAGAAACGCCGCGGCCCAGCCGAGCTTGCCCCACAGCACGCCGTAATCGCGCAGGTATTGCAGCGACCAGGTGTACATCACCAGCGCGGGCGCCAGACCGAAACTCACCAGATCGGAAAGCGAATCGTATTGCACGCCGAATTCGCTTTGCGTCTTGGTCAGGCGCGCGACGCGTCCGTCCATGCCGTCCAGCAACCCCGCGATGAACACCGCGATCGCGGCGTCGGTGAAGTGTCCCGCGATCGCCGCGACGATCGCGTAGAAACCGGCGAACATCGCGCCCGTGGTGAACAGGTTGGGCAGCAGATAGATGCCGCGGCGCGGACGCGAAGGGTGCGGCGGCGGTGGCGTCGGATCGGTCATGCGGCGTCAGTGCTGGGGAGCGAGCGAGCCTGCCTGCAAGTGTAATCCATCACCGTGACGCAGCCCGCTTGTTCCGGACGGCGTGTGGTGCTATCCAGTGCTCCACGCTACCCGCGCACCGGAGACCGTCATGCCCCGTCTGCTCGTTTCGGCCGTACTCGCAGTTGCCGCGCTCGCCGCCTGTGCGTCCGCGTCCGCGCAGGTCTACAAATGGAAGGATGCCAACGGCACCACTCACTATTCCGATGTGCCGCCGCCGACTGGATCCAAGTACCAGAAGGTCAACGTCAGCAGCAGTGTCGCGACCACGGTGGCGCCAGCACCTGCCTCGACGGCCGTCGCGGCGGACGCATCGGCGAAAACCGCCGCGCCGGCTTCCGCTTCCACCGCGCGGGTGCCGGATACGGCCGATAATCGCGCCAAGCTGTGCAAGCAACTGGACAGCAATATCGCGTTGTTGAACAGCGATCAGCCGCTGACCTCGGGCGATGCCAGCACTCCGCAGCAAAACATGAGCGACGTGCAGCGCCGGCAGGAACTGGCGACCGCGCAGGCGCAGAAGAAGCAATATTGCTCGAGCTGAAGCGGCCGGGACTCGGCACTCGGGAAAGGCTTAGCAACCTTGTCGTCGTTCCGGGGCCGCGCGTCAGCGCGGAACTCGGAATCTGTCTTTCCATCCCCGCTTTCCGACTTCGCTACAATTCCGCGTTCTGCCATGCGGAATCCATCGATGCGCCTGTCCCGCTTTCATTTGAGCACCGCGCGCGAGGCGCCGGCCGACGCCGAGATCGCGAGCCACAGGCTGATGCTGCGCGCCGGCATGATCCGCAAGTTGGCCGCCGGCATCTACACCTGGGCGCCGCTGGGTTTGCGCGTACTGCGCAAAGTGGAAGGCGTCGTGCGCGAGGAAATGCAGAAGGCGGGCGCGATCGAAATGACGATGCCATGCGTGCTGCCTCGCGAGCTGTGGGAGGAATCCGGCCGCTGGGAAAAATACGGCCCGACGCTCCTGAAAATGCGTGACCGCAAGGAGCAGGAATACTGCTTCGGTCCCACCCACGAGGAAGTCATCTGCGATTTCGTGCGCAGCGAGATTTCCAGCTACAAGCAATTGCCGGTCACGTTCTTCCAGATACAAACCAAATTCCGCGACGAAATCCGCCCGCGTTTCGGCGTAATGCGCGCGCGCGAATTCCTGATGAAGGACGCGTATTCGTTTCATCTCGACCAGGCGTCGATGGGTGAAACATACAAGACCATGTACGAAGCCTATTCGCGCATTTTCACGCGGCTGGGTTTGAAATTCCGCGCGGTGGCGGCGGATTCCGGCGCGATCGGCGGCGACGTCAGCCACGAATTCCAGGTGCTGGCCGATTCGGGCGAAGACGCGATCGCGTTTTCCAATGAATCCGATTACGCGGCCAACGTGGAACTGGCCGAAGCGGTCGCGCCGGAAATCGTGCGTCCCGAACCTTCTCAGGAATTGAAACGCGTCGACACACCGACGCAGAAAACCATCGCAGAAGTGTCCGCATTCTTGAATGTGCCGCCTACCGAATGCGTGAAAACCATTCTGGTGCGTGGCACCGAAGGCGTGGTCGCGCTGTGCTTGCGCGGCGATCACGAATTGAACGAAGTAAAAGCCTCGAAATTGCCGGAACTGGGCGGCGAGTCGGTGCTGGCGTCGGAAGAACAGATTCTCGCTACCACCGGCGCACACGCAGGATTCATCGGTCCGGTAGGGCTTCCCGCCGACGTGCCGATCATCGTCGATCGCGCAGCAAGCGTGCTGGCCGATTTTGTCTGCGGCGGCAACCAGGACGGCACCCACTACATCGGGGCCAACTGGCATCGCGACTCGCGCGTCACGCGCATCGCCGATCTGCGCAAAGTCATGGCCGGCGATCCCTCGCCCGACGGCCGCGGCACGCTATCCATCGCGCGCGGCATCGAGGTGGGACACATCTTCCAGAACGGCCGCAAATACACGCAGACGATGAATGTCACCGTGCTGGATGCGAACGGAAAGTCCGTGACGCCGCTGACCGGCTGCTACGGCATCGGCGTGTCGCGCGTAGTCGCCGCGGCGATCGAACAGGGGCACGACGAGCGCGGCATCGTCTGGCCCGAACCGATGGCACCTTGGCGCGTGGCGGTCTGCGTCATCAATCCGAAAAACGATCCGAAAGTGACGGAGGCCGCCGAATCGCTCTATCGCGAATTGAACGCGCGCGGCGTCGAAACGGTATTGGACGATCGTGGCCTGCGCCCGGGCTCGATGTTCGCGGATATAGAACTGATCGGCATTCCGCACCGCGTGGTGGTCAGCGAACGCGGTCTCGCAAACGGCGCCTTCGAATATCGCGGGCGGCGTGACGCCGAAAGCCGCAATCTGGACGAACAGGCGTTGCTGGCCCTGTTCAAATAAGCACTGCGCTGGCGCGTACTGCCTTCTTCGATTATCGGTGCAGCGACCGTCATTCGGGTGCTTTGCACCCGCGGCCGCTTTAAGCCAGAATAATCGCCGGCTGTCGAATCGAATAATCCCATTGAAGTCGACGCCGTTTCGAATCATCCCGCACAGGAGCAGTCATGGCCGTCGATTTGAAGTCGCTCAATGAAAAGCAGCTCGATGAGCTGAGCAGGAAAATCGCTGCCCGCAAGAACGATCTGGGCAAGGAGAGGCTGGGCAAGGTGCGCGCGAAAGTCGATGCCCTGCTGAAGGCGGAAGGCGTCACCTTCGCGGAGGTTTACGGCGGCCGCGGTCGTCGCGGCAAACGCGGCAAGGTCGCACCGAAATACCGCAATCCCGCCGATCCGTCGATGACCTGGTCCGGCCGCGGCAAACGCCCGCGCTGGTTCAACGCCGCATTGAAATCGGGCAAGTCCGAAAAAAGCATGTTGATCAAGTAGTAATTTTGAACAGATCAAAATTTACCTAATTGCAGGCCATGGATGGCCGTGTTGAGCGAGCTTCCGCCCCGTCGCATGACGCCGAGCATCGCAGCCGGGCGCGCGGGAAAGGCGCGACTGTTTGAGCACAGGGACGTGCGAGTTCGCGCCGGCGCGCGCGCGTCGAGAAGCGCAGGGGTGAGGCAGCGCGCATAGCCGATGCCGTGAATGGCATCGGCTGTGCTGCCGAACGCCCGCACATGGATGTGCGGGCCGGGAAGCAATCCAAGGATGGCTGCTCGCGGATAATTCGCAGCCAACGGGATGTTGGCTCGACCGTCATGCCGGCGCGATGGTTTTGGCGACTTTTGCCGAAACAAAGGTCGCCGGCGCGCAGCCCCGTCTTAGGCAGCGAGCGGAACCAAGGAAATCTTGCGAAAGATCAACATGGATTCCGGCTTGCGCCGGAATGCGATTGAATTTCGCCGCGAGTATCACCCTCTTCCGCATTCGGCTCATCAAAGGCTACGCCGCGGCGCAATCAGCAGATCGCCGAAGAGCAATCCAGCGACCAGCGAAATCAGCAGGGTGACCAGCAGGATGGCGGTCTGGGCGCCCATGCCGACTTCGCGGGTCAGCAGGAACGAGACGCTGCGAAAACCGACGCTGCCCGGAACCAGCAGGAGGATGCCGGGCTCGCGCACGAGCGAGCCGGGACGTTGCGCGACACGCGCGTACAAATTGCCCAGCGCGCCCAACAGCAGCCCGCCGAGGAAGACGCCGAAAGCCGCACCGAAGGCGGTGCCTCCGAAGTGGCTCACGAGATAGCTCAGCACCACCGCCACGACCACTAATGCGTAGTCGCGCCGCGCGGCTTGGAACAACATCGCGAACGACAGCGCCGCAACCAGCAATGCGGGCCATTGCGCCCATTCCGGCAGCGCCGGCAGCGGTTGCGCGGCCGGCACGATGCCGAGCAGCGCACAGATTTGCGAAGCGGCGACGGTACCGAAGGTCAGCTTCAACAAGGTGGCGAGTGCACCGGCCATGCGCGATACGCCGGAAACCAGGTGCTGGCTGGAGAGTTCCCGCACGGCGTTGGTGAGCGTCATGCCCGGCACCAGCACGATCAAGGCCGAGATCACCACCGATTTCAGCGCCAGCGGCACGATCCATGCGCTGACCGTGGTCGCGATGAAGGTCGCGATCAGCGCGGCGATGGCTTCGCTGGCGGCAGCCAGCCGCGGCCGCCCGAGGCTGGCGATGCTCAACAGGCCGATCAGCAGCCCGATGCCGCCCGCCGCTACCGCGTCCACCCAAGCGGTGCCGAACAGCACGGCCACACTGGCCGCGGCCAGGCCGTATGCACAGACGATTGCCGTCAAGGCAGGACGCGACAGCGGACGGCCGAGCGCATGCAATTCTCGGAAACCTTCCGACAACTGCATGCTGCCGTCGATCACGCGATCGGCGATTTCGTCGGCGCGGCACAGGCGCGCGAGATTGACATCGCCCGGCGCCATTCTCAGCACCTGCGTGATCTGCGCCAAGCCATCGCCATCGCGCTCGCTGAAGGAGACCACGGTCGAAGTCGGCGTGGACAGCGTCTCGCACTGCAACCCGAGTTTCTGCGCGACCAGATCGACCGCCTGCTCCAGCCGCGGCGCCGCGGCGCCGTACTGATGAAGGCGGCGCGCAAGTTCGATCACGAAACCGATGCGCGCGCGGGTGACAGGTTCCAGCGTGGGGCGTGCGCTCATGCCGCCGCGCGCACCTTCAATGTGGTGCCTTCGACGCCGATGACTTCGACCGTCGCGCCGACAGGCATGTCGGGACCTTCCACCAGCCATTCGCCGTCGCCGACGCGCGCCTTGCCGCGGCCGTTGACGATTGCGGTCTCGAGCACGTAGCGCTGGCCGATCATGCGCGCGCCGCGACGATTCAACAGCGCGGCATCGGCGCTCACATCGCGCTGCAATCGCGGCCGCACGAATCTCCAGTAGGCGATGCAACTGATGAAGGCCAGCACCGCGAACAGGATCGCCTGCGCCAGCACGCCGAGATTCGGCAACGCGAACACGATCACGCCCATCGCCGCGGCCGCGATGCCGATCCACAGCAGGAAATAACCGGGCGCCAGCACTTCGCCGGCGATCAGGATCAGCGCCAGCACCCACCACAGGTAATGCGTCGGGATCAAATTCATGACGAGACCGGTGTGGTTGAAGGCGGTGGCCGCGGCGCGTTGCGTTGTTCGGCCTGTTTCGCGAAAGATTCCTTGGCGATTTCGGCGATCCCGGCCAGCGAGCCGATGATGCCGGTCGCTTCCACCGGCAGCAGCAGCATCTTCTGGTTGGGCGAATCGGCCATCGCCTTCAACGCCTCGACATATTTGCCGGCGACGAAATAATTCAGCGCATTGATGTCGCCGTGTTCGATCGCGACGGACACCACTTCGGTCGCCTTGGCTTCGGCGGCAGCCAGGCGCTCGCGCGCCTCGGCCTGGCGGAACGCGGCTTCCTTCTCGCCTTCGGCGGCAAGAATCACGGATTGTTTTTCCCCTTCTGCTTTCAGGATCGCGGCCTGGCGGAAACCTTCCGCTTCCAGAATGTTCGCGCGCTTCTCGCGCTCGGCCTTCATCTGCCGCGCCATCGAATCCACCAGATCGCGCGGCGGCTGGATGTCCTTCAATTCCACGCGCGTGATCTTGATGCCCCACGGATGCGTGGCTTCGTCCGCGACTTTCAACAAGCGCGCGTTGATCTCGTCGCGCTTGGACAGCGACTCGTCCAGATCCAGCGAACCGAGCACGGTGCGGATGTTGGTCATGATCAGATTGGTGGTCGCCAGTTCGAGGTTGGCGACTTCGTACGCGGCTTTCGCGGCATCCAGCACCTGGTAGAACACCACGCCATCCACCTTGACCACCGCGTTGTCCTTGGTGATAACGTCCTGCGAAGGGATCGCCAGCACCTGTTCCATCATGTTGATCTTGCGCCCGACCGCCTGATAGATCGGGATCAGAAGGTGCAATCCTGGTTCCAAGGTCGCGGTATAGCGTCCGAAAGTTTCGACCGTCCATTCCCAGCCCTGCGGGACCACGCGGACGCCTTTGAAAACTCCGATTACTACGAGCGCAATAACGATTGCAGCAATAATGGCGGCCATTTCGCTCCCCTTGTGTCTGCGGACGCGGAGTATAAAGCGCACGCGGGTTCGTAGCCGCGGAGCAGCTCGACAGCACGCCGCATTG
>DATFCO010000172.1:0-6547 GCA_035253005.1 Rhodanobacteraceae bacterium | reverse complement strand
GCGTTGTAGTCGATCTCGCTCCAGCCGGGGATCGCTGCGGGACGCGATATGTCGCCTTGCGTGTAATCCATCAGCGCGACCATGTAAGCCATGTCGGGCTCGGTACCGCGCACCGACGTCATGGTCGAGAAATAGCCGTTGGCGAGATAGGATGGGAAGTAGGAACCGAAATCCTTCGATGTCGCGGTCAACAGGAAACTCGGATCGCTCGCGCCGTAGCCGGCCACCGGCACGAACAGCGCCAGCACCAAAAGAAATCCGAATGCGCGAAGTTTCATTGTGATGCTCCCGGACGCGCGTGATCGACGACCGCGCGAGGGCAATCCGCGAACCGCACTCAGGGTGCGGCCGCGGATTTCGTTACTCGCCGATCACCGCGGATTCGCAGCCGCACCTCAGAACTGGTACTTGGCCTGCACGTACACCTCGCGCCCGAACAACGGACGCGCCATGAGCACGCCGCCGATACCGGTATTGACGCCGAACACGCGCGAGTTGCCTTCCGTCAGACCGAGTTCGTTGGTGAGGTTGGTGCCCTGCAGGCGGAACTGCCAGTCCTGGCCCACGTTCGCGATGATGCCGCCGTCCAGAGTGTGATATGTGCCCAGCGGTTGCGAGCCGGAGATGTCCTGATAGTGCTGGCCGACATAGGTGTAGGTCAGGAAAGCGGTGACATTGCCCCAGCTGGTCGGCAGCGTGTAGCTCGGCGTGAACAGGTAGTGCACCTTAGGCTGGCGTTGCAACGGCGCGCCGTCGATGGGAACGCAGGCGGGATTGCCGTTGATGTCGATGTAAGGCGCGCAGCCGTTGAAGTGCGAGTAGTGCCCGTCCATGTAATCGCCGATCACGGTGAAGCTCAAGTTGTCGATCGGCGACCACGTGGCGCGCAGATCCAGGCCCTTCGAATCGGAGCCGTAGGTCGAGATCTGACTGAGCGGCACACCGTTCGATGTCGTTTCCTGGTATTGCAGACCGGTGAACAACCGGTGGTACACGCTGGCGTCCACGAACAGCGTGTGCGACTGATACTTGAAGCCGGCCTCCATGTTCTCGATCTTCTGCATCGGCGCGAAATTGCCGCCGGCGCCGCGGATGCCGTTGTCGAAGTCGTCGAAGTGTCCGCCCGTGTTGGCGCGCACGTAGGCGCTCATGTTGGCATTGAACTCATAGTTCACGCCCGCCGTGAACGACGGATGGGTCTTCTTGTAGTCCTCCATGTCCCAGGTGCCGTTGCACACCGGCGTGGCATTGTCGTACAGCGTGTTCGGATTGCCGTCCAGATCGACGTTGGAGCGATTGCAGGTCCGTTGATGGGCATCGATGTTCTCGATGCGTCCGGCGGCCTGGATCAGCCAGGGTCCGATCTTCCACGAATCGGAGAGATAGAACGCCTTGTTGGTGGCCGTGCCGGCTTCGACGATGTTGTAGTTGCCGTTGAAATTCCAGAAGCCTTGCGGATTGGCGATAACGATCGTCTGTCCGTTCTGTTGGTACGTCAGCCCGATCGGCTGCGTGTTGGGCTGGTTCAGCATCAGCATGTTGTTGCCCAGCGACCAGTTGTCATGATCGGTATAGCGCGCGAGATACAGGCCCGCGGTGAGCGTATTGCCGTCGAAGATTTCGCGGCTGACGCGGAAATCGTTGTTCAAGCTCTTCAGGCGTTTCTGGATATACCACCAGCCCTGTGAGATCACGCTTTGATCGAGCGGCACGACCTGACCGTTGGGCAGGGTCGCGGTGATATCGGTGCTGGCCGGGTAATCCAGATTGTTGTTGTCGATCGGATTGCCGCTGGCGTCGCAGTATCCCGCCGGCTGCGGGACCTGGCAGCCGTACAGGAAATAGCCCAGCGGTCTCGGATTGGGACCGGAAAACAGGGCATTGGTGGGGAGGTCGCCGCCGCTGTAGAGAAAGTGATCCGACACGGTCCATGCGCCGAAGGTCGAGTCGTAGCTGCCGCCGAAGAAGTTCATCTGTGCGCCGCGGCCGTTGGCGAGATCCGCGTTTTCGAGATAACCGAGCGGATTGGGTAGCTGCACGTGCTGGATCGCGTGACTGCCGTAGGTGCCGGTCAGCGCGTCGAAGCCCGGATAGTCGGAGAACGAACCGTTCGAATCCTGAATCAATGGAATCGGAACGATGAACTGGTTCTTGTCGTCCAGCCTGCGCGCCCAAAGCATGAATTCGCCCGTGTCCCAGTCGTGGGTCAGGGTGGCGGTCAACTGCCCGCCCTCGTCGGACTTGAATTGCGGATCGCGCACGCCATTCGAACTGCGCCAGAAACCGCCGATGCTGCCGTACCAGCCGTCGGCCACCTTGAATCCGTAGAAACCATCCAGCCGCCACAGACCTTCGTCGCCGTAGGTGATGCCGACATCGCCGGAGGGAACGTCCGTGCCCTGACGCAAAATGAAGTTGGCGGTGGCGCCCATCTGCCCCGGCCCGAACACCGCGCCCGGACCGCCCTGCACGATTTCGACGCGATCGATGGTGTCGTCCAGCCGCAGCAGCGAACTGGAATCCATGAAGGACAGCGAAGGCATGCCGTACAGCGGCGTGCCGTTGACCATATTGGTGAAGAACGGCGCATCGCCGCCGCCCGGAAAGCCGGCGATCTCGATGTTGGCGCCGGTCTGCCCGCCCGTGGATTCCGGCCAGATGCCGGGCGAGATCTTCAGCAGGTCGGCGGTGCTGAGCGGATTGGCCTTCTGGATCTGTTCACGGCTGGCGGCGACGATGTTGTAGCTCGCATCCAGCTTGCTGACGCCGGTCGGTGTGGCGGTCACCACCACCGTTTCCAGCGTTTGCGTTTGCGTCTGCGACTGGTTGGCAGGACGCCTTTGATTGGAGGAAGGCGGCGCCTGCTGGGGCGTTTGCTGGGCGGTGTTGTCGGTGGTCTGATCGTTGCCCGTGTTCTGGTCGCCGTTGCCGGCCCACGCGAGGGGCGACAACGCGGCCAGGATGGCGCTGGTCAATGCCAGTCTGATCAACTTGTCGTTCTTCATGACGGACTCCCGCAATATTGAAGATGCTCGATGTCGCGCCGGGGTTGATGCGGAAGCCCGTTTCAACCGACGGCGACTTGTGTACGCGCGATGTCTCCTCGACGGCGATGTCGCCGACGGTCCGATGTTCTACAAAGATCCCAAGTGGCTCATGGCCGTTCCCCGAAGCGCGCCGCAGTGTGGTCTCGTGGCGACAGCGCTGTCAATGTGCGCCGCATCACAAGTGAAAACGTTTTCAGGATTGCGGATCGAAGTGCCGACGGCCTGATAAATCAGGCAAATGCCGCAGTGGCGCGGATTTTCCATGTTGCATTGCAACGGCGTGCCGGTGCCGGGACCGTGCTGTTGCGAATTTCCCAACATGTGCCACACTGTGGCAGCGCGTAGAATGACAGCGCTGTCATCGGCGCTTGGGATACAGCAGCCTCACAACCGAAGGGGAGTATGCGGTGGGAGCTGTAACGCTCGACGATGTCGCGGGACGGGCCCGCGTTTCCGCAAAAACCGTGTCGCGTGTCGTCAACGGCGAGCGCTCGGTGCGTCCGGAAACCCGTCAGCGCGTATTGCGGGCCATCGAGCAGCTGGACTATCGCCCCAACCTGCTCGCGCGCGGCCTCAGTGGTTCCCACGCTTACACGATCGGGTTGGTCTACGACAATCCCAACGCGTATTACATCCTGTCGATGCAACAAGGCGCGCTGGCGGCGTGCGATGCGCTGAACTTCGGGTTGCAAATGCGTCCGTGCAATTCACGATCGCCCGGGTTGGCCGAGGAATTGCGCGATTTCGTGCAGCGGTCGCGCCTTTCGGGCCTCGTATTGACGACCCCCGTGTCGGAACGCGTAGCGGCCTTGCACAGGTTGGCCGCGTACCACATTCCGTTCGTGCGAATCCTGTCGGCCGCGCGGGATCCTCGCGACGAATTTCCATGCGTCTACGTCGACGACCGCGACGCCGCATACGCCATCACCAGCCACCTGCTCCAGCTCGGCCACGCGCGAATCGGTTTCCTGCGCGGCGGCAAGCATCACCACGCCAGCGCGGAGCGTCTCAAAGGCTACAAGGATGCGCTGCGCGACTATGGCGTTCCTCTGCGAAAGGAATTGGTCGTCGACGGCGACTACGTGTTCGACGACGGGTTTCGCGGTGCGCGCCGCCTGCTCGATCTCGCCGAGCCGCCCACCGCCATCTTCGGATGCAACGACGAGATCGCAGCCGGCGCACTGGCCGCCGCGCAATCGGCCGGCCTGCAGGTGCCTTACGACGTATCCATCGCCGGGTTCGAGGACAGCCCGTTCTCGCGACATTCGTGGCCGCCGCTCACCACGGCGCGGCAGCGCGCCGACATTATCGTCGAGCACGCCACGCGCATGTTGATCGCGCGGATCGGCGGCGGCGAAGTGGACAATGAAGCTTTCAATCCCGAACTGGTGGTGCGCGGCTCGACCGCTCCGCCACGTTCAAAGTCGCGGCGGCGGAAGCGCCGATAACCGGCCGGCGCGCGGATGAGAAGCTCGACCTGAAAACGAAATGGCTAACATGATCCACCGGCCGTCCACGTACTTCATCACCGCGTGCTCGATGCGGATCATCAACACGCTCGCGCGCCAACAATTGGAGGCAACCATGAAGCGCCGTCCGCTGCTCGCCACATTCGCCTTCATGACGATATTTGCGACCACCGTTTCCGCCGCAACGCCCGATCCTGCCAAGACACGCGCCTACATCGATCATGCGTGGAGCACGCTGACCCGTTCCGCGGACGAGTGCAGGGCGCTGGTCGACATAAAGGTTTCATCGCATCCCGTGCTCTACCTGCCCGCGGGCACGGCCGAACCGGCGGCGTTGGCCAAGACCGCCAAACGCTGCGGCGTCGAGGTGCAGCATCTGCCCACGCCGATCCGCGAAGTCGGCGACATCGATCCGACGAAACTTCCTGCACAGGGATTGCTGTATCTGCCCAAGCCCTATGTGGTGCCCGGCGGTTTCTTCAACGAAATGTACGGCTGGGACAGCTACTTCATCGTGCTCGGCCTGGTCGCCGATCACCGCGAAGCCCTGGCGCGCGACATGGTCGACAACGCGCTGTACGAAGTGGAGAACTACGGTGGCGTGCTCAATGCCAACCGCACGTATTACCTAAGCCGTTCGCAGCCGCCGTTCCTGTCGGCGATGATGGTGGCCGTGCTGGACGCTCCCGCCAGCTTCCCGAACGCGGACGCGAAACGCGAGTGGCTGGCACACGCCTATCCGCTCGCGGTGCGCAATTACGAACTCTGGACGCGCGGACAGCATCTCGCCGGCGACACCGGCCTTTCGCGCTATTTCGATTTCGGCCACGGTCCCGTGCTCGAGGCCAAGGACAGCGACTACTACGTCGGCGTAATCCGCTGGCTGCGCGCGCATCCGTCGCAGGATCCGGGTTACCTCCTGAAGGCGCCGCAGCATCCCGATGCGACGCAGGCGGCGCAACTGAAGAACACCAGTTGCGATGTGGTCGCATCGACGGTTTGCGAAGGTGACTGGCTGGACGGCTACCGGCTCACGTCTGATTACTATCTCGGCGACCGCGCTATGCGCGAATCGGGTTTCGACATCAATTTCCACTTCGGTCCGTTCGGTGGCTCGACGCATCATTACGCCGGCGTCGGATTGAACAGCCTCTTGTATCGCTACGAGCGCGACCTGCACGATTTCGCGGCGCTTCTGGGCAAGGACGGCGAGGCCGAACGTTGGGCGAAAGCGGCGGACGCGCGCCGCAAGGCCATGGACAAATATCTGTGGCACGACGATCGCGGCATCTATCTGGATTACGACTTCGCCACCGGCAAACCGCAGAGTGATCCTTATCTCACCGTCTTCTATCCATTGTGGGCCGGTGCGGCTTCGCCGGAACAGGCCAAGGCCGTGCGGGAAAAGCTGAAACTGTTCGAGCGCCGCGGCGGGCTGATGATGAGCACGCGCGAAACCGGTGCGCAGTGGGATGCGCCCTACGGCTGGGCGCCGACCAACTGGCTGGCGGTGAAGGGACTCGACGCCTACGGCTTCCATGACGATGCGCGGCGCATCGCATGCGAGTTCACCGGCACGATCGATCGCAGCCTCGCCAGCGATGGCACCATCCGCGAGAAATACAACATGGTGAAGGGCAATGCGGACGTGAACGTCACCGCCGGCTACACGGCGAACGTGGTCGGCTTCGGCTGGACCAACGGGGTGTATCTGCAAATGCGGAACCTCATCGAAGCGGGACAGCCGAAGTCCGCCGGCTGCGCGGACGCGGTTACCCCCGCCGCTGCACACGAAACGGGGAGTGCAAAGCGATGAACACGATCACGGTCACCACCACGCCTCAGGCGCGCCGCTACGCCGCGTTCACCGCCATGCTCGCGGCGCTCGCTGGGTTGATGTTCGGCTTGGACGTGGGCGTGATCTCCGGCGCGCAGCAATTCATCAAGCGCGATTTCGCCATCAGCGATACGGCTATCGAACACATCGTCAGCAGCATGACCTGGGGCGCGGCGGTCGGTGCCGCGCTGGCG
>DATFCO010000171.1:0-2538 GCA_035253005.1 Rhodanobacteraceae bacterium | reverse complement strand
CCGTTGTGGCGAACGCTGGTGTTGAATGCGCTGTTCGACGGCGATGCGGATCGTCTTGCGCTGGTGAACGCGCTGCATCATGCGTTGCCGCAACTTTCGCCGGATGTGATTCGCCTGCGCGAAGTCGCCGATCGGGATTGGGAACGCGCGTGGATGGATCGCTTCCGGCCGATGCGTTTCGGCAAGCGGCTGTGGATTTATCCGTGGAATATCGAGCCGCCCGACGATGATCGCGATGCGGCGGTCGTCCGTCTCGATCCCGGTCTCGCCTTCGGCACCGGCACGCACCCCACCACCGCGCTGTGTCTGGAGTGGCTGGACGGAATCGATCTTTCCGGCAAGACGCTCATCGATTACGGCTGCGGTTCCGGCGTGCTGGCGATCGCCGCATTGAAACTCGGCGCCGCGCGCGCGATCGGCGTGGACAACGACCCACAGGCATTGCTCGCCTCGCGCGACAACGCCGAACGCAACGGCGTGGCGGATCGATTGTCTTTGCACACGCCGAATGAGCTGCCGGACGACATTCGTTGCGACGCGCTGGTCGCCAACATCCTTAGCCAGCCGCTGCACGATCTGGCACCGCGCTTCGCCACGCTCTTGAAACCGCAGGCGCCATTCGCGCTGTCGGGCATCCTTGCCGGTCAGGAAAGAGAATTGCTCGACCGCTACGCGCGATGCGGTTTCAACGCCCTGGAAATCGCACAACGCGAGGACTGGATCCGGATCAGCGGATTGCGCAGCGCACCTTGAAGCGGCACAAGGTTTCACGATCCGGCACTTGCCGGCATGAAAACACCGGCGTAGCGTGATTCCCGACCGAGGCGCCGCAGTCTCGGACGTCCCGGCCACATCTCCCGAGAAGAAGGAGTGGCTTATGACGTCGCTCGTACTTCATCCGCAACACGAATGTGCGCCGCATGTCATCCGCACGCTCGCGATGGCGTGCGCGATCGCGCTGAACCTCGCGGCTTTGTTGATCGCGTTGCGGCCGCTGCCGCTGACACTGATGGCGTTGCCCACGGTGCAACCCGCGATCCGCACTGTCCTGCTCCAGCCTCCGCACGCCTTGCCGATCCCGCCGCCGCCGGTTTTGCAACCGGTGCACCATCGCGTCCCGCATTCGACCCCGACACTTCGCGAGCCGCAGCCGATCGCGGACGTGCCGACACCCGTGGCGAATCCGGTGACGACCACGGAAACATCGAACATCTCGACGCCGGTCACGCAGCCGGTTGCGCAGCCTTCCACTTCGACCGGTTCCAGCGACGCCACCATCGCCTACGAAACCGCGACGCCGCCTCCCTATCCGATCGCCGAATTGCGGGCGGGCGTGCAAGGCACGGTGCTGCTGCGCGTGCTGGTGGATGAAACCGGCAAGCCGGTGCAAGTGCTGGTCGTGAAGAGCAGCGGATCGCGCGAACTCGATCAGGCCGCGCTGAAGCACGTGCTGGCCGCGTGGCGTTTTCATCCGGCGCAGCGCAACGGCCACGCGATCCCCGCTTGGGCGCAGGTGCCGGTGGAATTCAAGTTGAGCGGTGCCTGATCTTCAGGAATAGAGAAGCGCGCGAGCCGCAATGGCTCGTGCGCTCGCGACGACCGCGGTGATCGCTTGCCTAGTGACGCACCACCACCGGCGCGGGCCGGCGCACCAAGTGCACGATCAGCCAGATGAATCCGCCCAGCAGCAGGACCGGCAGCAGCACCGGCAGCAACGCCAGGGCGAGGATCGGAACGATCACCAGTGCGGCAATGCCGGCGCCCAGGATGGAGAACATCCCGCCCAGCAGCGCACCGAACGCGCCGAAGATCGCGCCGAACAATCCGAAGATCAGCTTGAAGAGACCGCCGATCAGCGCCGCCATCAGCCAGAACGCGCCGATCACCACCGCCAGGCCCAGCAATCCGAGTTCGATCATCTTCTTTCTCCTCGATGCGCATCCTAAGCGCCTGAAGGCAGCCGTCCGTGGCTGCACTTTTAAACAACCGCTGCTTTGATGCGTCAAGGCAGCAAAACGTTGCTTCGTTCCATTGTGCGCCTTTCCGCGGCACACGGAAGCATGACTTATGAGACGTGTCGGTGCGTGACTTCCGGCGCATCCACTATTATGAAGTTATCACTATAATTCACTCCTGTCTATGCAGCACTGAATTCATGCGCGCGTGAGCGACACCGAAGCCCACCTCAAGAAATTCGAGAAGGAACTGGCGGCGGGCACGGTGTCGCTGGTGCTGCTGGCGGTGCTGGCGGCGGCGCGCGAGCCGCTGTACGGCTATCAGATCGCCAAGAAACTGGAAGAAGGCAGCGCGGGCGGCGTGCTGGCGGGAAAACAGAGCGCGCTGTATCCGGTGCTGCGCAACTTGAGTGCGGCGGAGCTGCTGGACACGCACGTGGAGCCGTCCGTGGCCGGACCGCCGCGGCGCTATTACCGCATCACGCCGCTGGGCCGGCGCGTGCTGCGCGAGTGGATCATCGCCTGGAACGAAACGCGCCGCTTCGTCGACGCAACCCTCAAATCGTGATCGAGGACTTCTGCT
>DATFCO010000170.1:0-8238 GCA_035253005.1 Rhodanobacteraceae bacterium | reverse complement strand
TGGATGTTTCCGGTCGGGTCGTAGCCGCGGATCGTGAACGTGTAGGTATTCGGATCGTCCTCGGTGGTGGCGGAACCGGCGCGATCGGAATGGTAGGCGTGCTCGAAGACCTGCGTTGCGCGCGCGAGCGTGAGCTTGTCGCCGTACGCCGCTTGCAACTGGTTCCAGATTTCGTCCGCGCGTTTGTGTTCCTCCGGAGTGAGGGTTTTATATGCATTGACCAGCGCTGCGTTGTAGTCGGGCTGATGCGTTTCGGCGGCGATGCCGAACCAGGCCACCGCGCGCGCAGGATCGGCGGAAATGTCGCCGATGCCGTGCAGATAGATTTCGCCCAGATCGTATTGCGCGACCTTGTTGCCCCAGTACGCTGCCTGTTTGTAATCGTTCACCGCGGCGGCATAGTTTCCACGCCGCATATCCTCGCGCGCCATGCGTTCGAAATACTTGGCAGGCAGATAATCGCGCGTCGGATCGGCCGCGGTTTCGCGGTGCGAATCGGCCGCAGCGGCGATGCTCAAGCTGCCGCAGCACAGCAGCAGGCAGGCGAACGTACCGATGCGTATCTTCGCCGATTCCATTGCCATCGTTCGATCCTGTTCTTCTGTTCGTAATGCGCAAATGACGAGCGATTTGCGCTTGTGCGCGTTTTGCAGCGCTGCCAGTATTATCCGCCGCGTGCGCCGCATCGTCATTCGTCCGTGAGGTGCACGCATTGGGGTCGCTCAACGCGTTGAGTGGGCGGAAGCATGGGCGTGAATGGCAGAAGCAAAGTAGTGACAGTCCCAGGGGCGAACTGTCGAATCGCGGCTTTGCGTCCTCTGAAACGAGCCTGGCACTACCGAATCGCAAGAAGAATCCACGTGTGTCGGTCCGCGCAAAGCCGACACGCTTTCTCGTATGCGCGCTATCGAGGAATGCCGTCGTGAGAAAGATGAAGAGCTTCGCGTTGGGTGTTGCAGTCGCGCTGGCGCTCGCCGGCTTTGTTCCCGCCGCCTTTGCTTCACCGGTCGCCGGCATCGTCGCGACGGCCGCAGCCGCCGAGTTTTTCGTCGCGCAGAACGGCGTGGCGCTGTCGCAGTTCCCGTCGCGCAGCCGGTTGTCGGCGGCGGTACGCGTGGGGACAACCCAGCCTGTGAATCCCGCAGGTCGCTGGATCGCCAGCTCCACCGCGACATGGCTCAGCGTTACTCGCACCGGCAAGACGGGACAGCAGCTCCAGTTGACTGCGGATCCAACGGGCTTGACCAGCGATACTCTGTACACCGCAACGGTGACGCTCAGGGGGACACCTGGATCGTCCGTTACGGGGAGCATACCGATACGTGTTGCGCTCTGGATCGGCTCGAGCGATCCCGGCAATCAGGTCATCGATCATGGTGCGGTATCGATGAGTGCCAATCCGGTCGAACCGTGGGTGTACGTGAGCGACGGCTCTTCGACGGTCGACGTGTTCAATGTCTACAGCGGACAGTTGCTGAGATCGTTCAGGGTTGCTCCGAGCATAGGAGCGCTGCAGATCAGCAGCGACGGGACGGAGCTGTTTGCTCTCGACAAGGCGAACTACAGGATCGTTGGCGTGAACGCAAAATCAGGTCGGATTCTGAAATCCTACCGGCTGGCCGGCCCGGTCAGCAGCGACTTCAGCTTCACCTACGCGCGGCCCGCCGGCGTTCCGACCCTGTTTGCGCCGGGTCAGGCGGCTATCGACGTTGCCACGGGAAACCCGGTGTCCGATCCGATAACGGAGCCTTTCTCCTACGACCCCTTCATTACCTCCACCGCCGATGGATCGCACCTCGCAATCGTCGAGCGAGGTTTGAGTCCGGGCAGCCTGTATTCGTACACCGTCACCAGCGACAACGGGCACTTGACGATCACCCAGGTGAACGGCTCCTCGATTGCGGGCGAAAACTGCCAGGATTTGGCCATCTCCCCGGGCGGTTCGCGCTTGTACCCAGCCTGTGGGTGGCCGTATGAATTCGATGTCTATGATTTCCAATCTCTGCAACAGGTGCAGACACTCGCGGCGAATACCTATCCGAACAATGCCGAGTTCGATTCCGATAACGACTTTGTCGGAGGGCTCAACGGCATATACGACCCGGCAGACGTTTTTGTCTACGACCTCCAAGGTTACAACCTGGGAACGGTTCCGGAGATCGAAGTGCAGTCCCAAGGGGATGATCTCGTGAAGGTGTCGGGCGACTCGACACGCGTCATATCCGGCATGTCCGATCCGAGCGGCCAGATCTTTTTCCGCGAAATGCCGCACCCGTAACGGTTATCGGCGGAAGTTGCAAGGGGCGGAGCCGCGGCTCCGCCCTTTGCCATGAATTTCGGTAAGTGGTAGATCACCAGAATCGTGCTTTCGCAGCGGCGCGCAAAAGCCAGGAGAGAATATGATCCCCGCTATCGCTGTAGCCGTGATTGTTGCTGTCCTATTGTCCGGATTTCGCATCGCACAGGAATATCAGCGTGGTGTCGTGTTCAGACTCGGACGTTACTCTGCTCTGCGTGGTCCAGGTCTGTATTGGATTATTCCCTTGAATATCGAGCGAGCGGTGACGATTGACATCCGCACGCGCACGCTGTCTGCCGAACGCCAAGAAACCATCACACGCGACAGTGTGACGGTGAAGCTCAATGCAGTGCTCTGGTACCGCATCACCGATGCGGCGAAATCCGTGATTGCTGTGGAAGACGCGCCTGCTGCCGTATACCAACTTGCATTGACGAGCCTGCGCAATTCGATCGGTCAGCATGACCTCGACGAAGTCCTGCAGGAGCGCGACAAGATTAATGGACTGTTGCGGCAGAATCTGGTTGGCTCAACCACGGCATGGGGCGTGGAAGTAGAACGTTTCGAGATGAAGGATGTTGAACTGCCGCAGGCCATGCAGGAGGTAATGGCAATGCAGGCTCAGGCCATCCGTGAGAAGCGCGCGCGGATTATCAAGGCCGACGCGGAACTCGAAGCCTCGAAGAAGCTGGCCGACGCTGCGCAGCAGATGGCAAACAACCCGGTTGCCGTGGAACTCCGGCGCATGCAGATGGTCACCGAAGTCGGCGCAGAAAACAGCAGCACCACGGTGTTGATGATTCCATCCGATTTCGTGTCATTGGCGAAAGGGTTGAACGAATACCTGCACGACCGCAGGGCAAGCATTGAACCACCCTCCGAGCCTGCCTCGCCAAGATAGGTTGAGGTGGAATACAGCGCAGTGCTTTTCAACAGGAAAAACTGGATTCCGGGTTCCGCGCTCGGCGCGCCCCGGATGACGAACAGAAATTACGGTTTCTTGTATACCATCCCACCCTTCATCACGAACGGCACGTGCTCGATCGCGGTGATGTCTTGGGTCGGGTCGCCCTGTACGGCGATGACATCGGCATCGAGGCCTTCACGTAATTGGCCGAAATGGTCCTGCTGGCGCAGGATTTTCGCATCCACCGCGGTGGCGGCGAGCAATGCCTGCGCCGGGCGCATGCCGTACTTCACCATCAATTCCACTTCCTTGTAGTTCTCGCCGTGCTTGAACACGCCGACGTCGCTGCCGTTGCCGATGGTGACGCCGGCCTGCATTGCGAGCTTGAAAGCATTCTGCGAGGCGCGCATTTCGTCGTTGGGCGGGTCACCGGGTTTCCAGTGATCGAAATATTCGGCATACGCGACCACCGCTTCCAGCGTTGGCAAATACGCGACGTGGTGTTTCGCCATCATCTCGAACACTTCCTTCGTGCCGTTGAAGCCGTGCTCGATGGTGTCAACGCCCGCGAGGATCGAGCGGCGCATGCCCTCCGGCGTGGTTGAGTGCACCGACACCGGCAGACCCAACGAGTGCGCGGCTTCCACGCCCGCGTTCAATTCTTCCTGCGTGAAGGTCGGCACCGAGCCGTGCGATTTGCCGCAGTGGTAGTCGGCGTAGATCTTGATCCAGTCCGCGCCGTGGCCCGCCTGATCGCGCACCGCCGCGATCATCTCCGGTACGCCCGCGACCGGGATGCCGCCTTGCGGAATCGTCATGTCGGTGCGAAAACCCATCGGGCCGGGGCCGTAGCAATCCTTGGCGACCGTCGCGCGCGTCGCGACGAACAGGTGTGGACCAGGAATCAGTCCGTCATCGATCGCCTTCTGCACCTGCACGTCGGCGTAACCCGCGCCTTCGGTGCCAAGGTCGCGTAGCGCGGTGAAGCCCGCCATCAGCGTATCGCGCACGTGATTGACCGCTTCGATGGTGCGATACGGCAGCGGCTCCTTCAGCACTTGGTCGTTCCACAGCGTCTCGTTGTACGGATGCAGGAAGATGTGCGAGTGCGCGTCGATCATGCCCGGCATGAGCGTGGTGCCGGGCAGATCGATTTCCTTCGCATCGGCGGGTGCATGGATTTGATCGGCCGGGCCGACCTGCGCGATCCTGCCGCCCCGCACCAGCACCGCCCAGCCCGCATGCGTGTGTTCGCTGCGCGCATCGAATACGCGGTCGGCTTTCAAGAGGTACGTCGCCGGCGGCGCAGAGGGTTTGTTCTGCGCGCCGGCGGAGAGTGCGAGCAGCGAAGCGCACAGGGCGAACAGAAGTTTGCGCAATGACATGGCGGTCCCCATCGTCGGCAATCCGGCGAGAGTACACCTTTGCGCGCGGCATTTGCCTCGGCACGCCTTTGGTCGGATACTTGCGCGAGCACTGCATCTACATTCATCGTTCCGAGGGGATCGAGCCATGAAGAAGGTGTTCCGTGTCATCGTGGTGGCCGTGTCGCTGACCTTCGCCGCTTTCGCTGCCGATGCGGGATCGGCCAGCCAGAAATCCATCAAGCACGGCGAATTCCTGGTCGGCTACGGCGGCTGCCAGGATTGCCACACGCCGGGCTGGGCGCAGAACGGCGGGCAGGCGCCGAAAGATGTGTTGCTGACCGGCGGCGGCATGAATTTCCAGGGTCCGTGGGGCACGACCTATCCGCCGAACCTGCGGCTGTATTTCCAGAACCTGACGCTGAAGCAGTGGATCCAGAATGCGCGCACCATGAAGGCGCGGCCTGCAATGCCGTTCTGGACGTTCCGCTATCTGAGCGACAAGGATCTGGCCGACATGTACGCCTACATTCGTTCGCTCGGTCCGGCCGGCAAACCCGCGCACGATTACGTGCCGCCGGGGCAGGAAGCGCCGCCGCCATATTTGAAACTGGTGTTGCCTTCGCCGCCGCCACTGGCGCATTGAGGAGCGGCACGATGAACGGATCGCTGTTTCTCTCGCTGCGCGCGGCGCACATCCTGCTCGCGGCGTTGTGGCTGGGCGCCGCCTTTCTACTCACGATGTTCGTGATGCCTGCGGTGCGCGACGCCGGCCCGGCCGGTGGCCAGTTCATGATTACGCTGGAGAAACGCAAGCTGCACGTGTTCATGGCAAGCGCGGCACTGCTCACCGTGCTGAGCGGAATCTGGCTGTACTGGATCTTCACCGCGGGATTGCAGAAGGAAGCGATGTTCAGCGCAGGCGGGCTCGCCTTCGGCATCGGTGGACTCTGCGGCTTGCTGGCGATGATCCTCGGCGGCGCCATCATGGGCCGCGGCACCGCGCGCATGGCGGCTCTGGGTCAAAAAATGGCGGCGTTGCCGGAGGGCGAGCGCGCGGCGCACCTGCAGGAAATGCAAGCGCTGCGGCAGCGCCTCGGCCTCGCCGGCAAGATCATCCTGCTGCTGATGATCGCCGCGCTGCTATTGATGGCCGTCGGGCACTACTTGTAGGCGCGGTCGATCAGACTGCCGACGTCAGCAGGTCCAGCTCGTCTTCGCCGAAACCCGCTGCGCGGCGCGCATCCAGGTTGAATGGACCGCGCAGTCCTCCGGCGATGCGCTCGCGCAATAGTTTCTGGAATGTTTCGCGCGGATCGAGCCGCCCGCGTTCGCAGCACCAACGGAACCAGCGCGAACCCGCGGCGACGTGCGCGACTTCCTCGCGCAAGATGATTTCCAGGATATCCGCGGTCGCGTCATCCCCGACGCTGCGCAAGCGCGCGATCATGCCGGGCGTGACGTCCAGCCCGCGCGCTTCCAGCACGCGCGGCACCAGCGCCATCCGCGCCAGACAGAAGTCGGAAGTCTTTATGGCCATTTCCCACAGGCCGTTGTGCGCGTCGAAATCGCCGTAGGCGTGACCGAGGTCCGCCAGGCGGTTCGAGAGCATGCCGAAATGCCGCGCCTCGTCCGCGGCAACGCTCGCCCAGTCGCGGTAGTAATCGTGCGGCATGTTGGGGAATCGCAGCACCGCGTCCCAAGCCAGATTGATCGCGTTGAATTCGATGTGCGCGACCGCGTGCACCAGCGCGGCGCGGCCTTCGACACTGCCGAGCCCGCGTTGCGGCACGTCGCGCGGCGGCACGAGTTTCGGTTTGTCGGGACGGCCCGGTATGTCGAGGATGAGCGGTGGCGCGTTTTCCACTGGCGGACGCAATTGCCCGGCCCGCAACGCTGCAAAAGCGTGCGCGGTAAATTCGCATTTGCGCCGCGGATCGGTGCAGAGAAAGCACTGCTTCGCTGCTTCGCGGAGATCGAGTGTTGCCTGCATGTGCGCGTTCACGCCATCTGAGAGATATCCGGCGGCGGTGTCACCACGCCGCCGGCGATCGCGCCGGTCAAGGTGGGCGGCCGGTACGCGGCGACCTCGCGCCAGCGCTGCCAGACACTTTCATCGATCGTTTCGTTCACGCCTCCGCCGATGGTGCGATTGAACGGCTGCTTGAAGATCTTGTAGAGGCCGTACATGAACTGCGCGTAGGAATTGTTGGGCGTGCCGAGTTCGGCATCCGGCAACGGTACGAACGGCGTGACGAAAGCGAGACCGGCATCCGCCGCCTTGCGTTGCATCCACGCCAGCGGCAAATCGGGCAATGGATCGGGTTTGCGGCCCGCGCCATCGGTTTCCTCGCCGCCGCCCACGTCGGAATGACAGCCGATGAACCAGTGCTGCTCCACGTCGATCTGCGAAGGCTTCTTCGAAGTCGGCGATTCGCCCGGCGCAAGATTCTGCGGCAGACGCGTCCATTTGGTCGGCGCGAAATCGGCGCGATGCTCGTCCAGCGCCAGCGCCTGGTAGGCGTAGCGCACGCTGGAACTCAGCTCGGTGTCGTGGAAGCGATAGCGGCTGCGCGCGTAGGGAAACCACGACGCCACTTCAGGGATACCGAGCGCACCGACCGTATCCCACACGCCGATGAAATGGATCGGGATCTCGCGCGAGTGCTGCGCACGAAATGCGACCGCCTGCGGATCGTCCGGCTTGATGTCGTTGCGGTAGAAATCGTAGGCGTCGTCGACTGCGCCTTGCGTCACTTCGCCCTTCGCATCGGGCTTCAGCAAGCCGCATTTGTGGATCATGCCGGCCGCGCTGCGCGCACTGTAGGCGCCGCGGCTGAAACCGAACAGGAAAACTTCGTCACTATCGTTCCAGTTCTGGCACAGCCAGCGGTAACCCTGCTCGATGTTGGCCGACAGCCCCAGCCCGAACGCGCCGCCCAGCAGGTGCGTGATCCCGGGCTTGACGCCCACGCCTTCGATGTACTGCGTGATCTGCGCAGTGCCGGCGGCATCGACCGACGCGATCAGTTTCCACAGGCGTTCGACATTGGTGTGCGTCTGCACCTTGTTCCAGGTGCCGTCGAACAGCACGATCAGGCGGCGCGGCATGGTGTCTCTCAATGCATGATTTCGATGTCATGCATTGTGGCGCGCCGCCTGCTCAGCGGGCGAGACGCCAATCAAGGAACCTGCCCTTCTAGTCCCGCACTTGCGCCTGCAGATATGAGGAGAGTCCGAGCTGAGCCATCAGGCTGAGCTGGGTTTCCAGCCAGTCGATGTGTTCCTCTTCGGACTTCATGATCGAGGTAAAGATCTCGCGGCTGACGTAGTCGCCGATCTGTTCGCAATGCGCGATCGCGGCTTTCAAGTCCGGCAGCGCTTCGCGCTCCAGCGCGAGATCGCACTCGATCGCCTCTTTCGGGCCTTCGCCGATTTTCAGCTTGTTGAGTTTTTGCAGATTCGGCAGGCCGTCGAGGAAAAGAATCCGCTCGATCAGACGGTCGGCGTGCTTCATCTCGTCGATGGATTCCGCGCGCTCGTGCTCGGCCAGTTCCTTGTAGCCCCAGTTGTCGTGCATGCGGTAATGCAGGAAATACTGGTTGATCGCGGTCAGCTCGTTGCAGAGCACGCGGTTGAGGAATTCGATGACCTTGGCATCGCCCTGC
>DATFCO010000169.1:0-5861 GCA_035253005.1 Rhodanobacteraceae bacterium | reverse complement strand
CCGACGGCATGGACGCAAAGGCACTCCGCGATGCGGTGGACGCGCTCAAGCAGAAACTGCGCGATTGCGTGGTGCTGCTCGCTTCAGCCAGCGACGGCAAGGCCGCATTGATCGCCGGCGTGCACGGTGCCGCGCTCGCGAAAGTGAAAGCGGGTGAAGTCGTCGCGCACGTCGCCTCGCAAATCGGCGGAAAGGGCGGCGGCCGCGCGGACATGGCGCAGGGTGGCGGTGCCGACTCGCCCGCGCTGGATCAGGCACTGCGCGAATTGCCGCAGTGGCTCGGCGAGCGCTTGGCATGACTAACGGCATAGGGCCTTTCGCACGATGCTGATTTCATTGCGTAGCGGAGCCGGCCTCGGCTAGTATTTCTGATCGCTTGTCCGAAACAAATGCGGGCAGCAAAGGACGCCGGGGAGGCGGCGACCCGGCAAATCGTCGGATCGCATCGTGCAGCTCCGGGCTGAATTTTGGGGACGGATGCGGGTCTGACGACCTGACGATCAGGAGTATCGACATGTTGATTCTGACCCGCCGAGTGGGCGAAACGCTGATGATCGGCGAGCAGGTGACCGTGACCGTGCTGGGTGTCAAGGGCAATCAGGTGCGGATCGGCATCAACGCGCCCAAGGACGTGGCCGTGCATCGCGAAGAGATCTTCCAGCGCATCAAGCACGAGCAGCCCTCCGAAAACGCGCCCGGTTCTTCCGGAACCGGTTGAGCTTTACCGGCTATCCATGCGTGGTTATGCTTGCGCGCTGATGTTGCGCGCAAGAGCGCTTGCGCACTGCCAAAAGGGCGACCAGCGGTCGTGTAAAACAGGTTCGGAGAGATGCCCGAGAGGCCGAAGGGGCTCCCCTGCTAAGGGAGTATCGGGTCAAAAGCCTGATCGAGGGTTCGAATCCCTCTCTCTCCGCCAGTTTTGATTGACGCTTTTCCGGCGACACGGAATAATTGTCGGTTCATCGCTCAACCACGGAAGGTTATGCGACGGTTTTCCAACGCGCCCGTAGCTCAGTTGGATAGAGTACCAGGCTACGAACTTGGTGGTCGGGAGTTCGAATCTCTCCGGGCGCGCCATTCCTTTTCGAGGCCGGCGAACATTGCATCGCCGGCCTTTTCGTTTGTGGCGGCGCCTGCACGCCCGAATCGCTAGCATTCGGGCATGGCTTTCGACTGGCTGCCGGATCCGGAAGCGTACAACCATCCGCGGCTCTCGTGGCTGATCGAGTGCGGATTCGAAGTCACGGTGTGGGCGCTGTACCGGCGCGAGAATCTGCTCCCGGCGGATTTCCGTCTGCACGCCGGCACGTTGATCGTGTCGAACCACCAGCGCGAATCGGACGTGCCGATTCTCGCAACAGCTCTCTGTCGGCGCGATGGTGTACGTATCCTCGATCCGCTGCCGTTCTTCGCGATGCGCGAAGACCTGTTGCGGCGCGACGCACTGGCGAAGCTGTTGTGGACTTGGCCGCGCTGGATCGCGCGAACGCTGGCGCTGATTCCTCTGGGCTGGTTTTTCGAGGCGATCCGCACGCGGCCGCTGCGGCGGTTGCGCGAGTTTACGTTGGGCGAAACGCAGGAGGCGCTGATCGCGTGCGGCCTGGGCGATGCCTCACCGCCGACCGTGTTCAATGCGCGCGGTTTGCGCGAAATCGCCGCGCAGCAGAGTCCCCCGCCGTCGCGCGTGCGAGACATCGACCTGGGTGCGGCGTGGCGCACCTACTGGGGGCTGCGCCGCCTGCGTTCGAGCGCATTGTCGAAGCTGGCGCCGCGGTTTCACCAGACCGTCGAGTCGCACCTCGAATGTCTGACCGCGCTGCTGGCGGCGCATCGCACGTTGTACATCGCGCCGGAAGGAACGATTTCTCCGGATGGGCATTTCGGCCGGGTGCGCGCGGGTCCATGGGAGGTTTGCACACGCTTGCCCGCGCCGCCGGGCATACGCCCCGTCGCGCTGAGTTATGACGCGCTGGCGCCGGGACGCCTGCGGGTGGTCGTGCGTGCGGGTGCACTGAAAACACCGGAGCTGCACAGCCGCCGCCAGTTCGATGCCGATTTGCGCGCGCGTATCCTGAAACTGTGCGCGCTCACGCCGAGCCACGCCATCGCGCGCTTTCTGCGCGACGGTCCGCCGCGCTTTGCAGCGGAGGATCTGGCGAGCTGGTTGCGGCGCGGCAGTGAAGGCGCCCGCGACGCGGGCTTGATCCTCGATCCTCTATGGTCGCGGCGATCGCCACTGGAACTGGCGCGCGAGCGCCTCGAGTGGTTGCAACGCGAGCGACTGGTAGAGCGCGAAGCGGATGCGTGGCGCAATCGCTGGCCACGTGATGCAGCGCCGGGCTGGGGAGCTCCGGAGAACATCGTGCCTTATCTTGCAAATTCTCTGGAGGACTTCGCGCCGCAACTGCTGCGGATGCCGCTGTCGTGAAACTCGCGCGCGCACTACGGGTAATGGCGCGGCCCAAGGTCTTCCTGCCGATCCTGCTGGCCGGCGCGCTGTTCTTCCTCGCGATTTCGCTGGGCGACATCGGCAAAGTGATTGGGCGCATCCGCGCGATTCCGTTGCTGAATCTCGGCGCCGCGCTCGGCTGCGCGGCGATTTATCTGATCTTCAAGGCACTGCAGTTGCACCTGCTGTTGAACGATCTCGGCGCGCATCCCCAGCGGCAACGCTTCGCGCTGGCGTTCTCCATCGGCGAACTGGCGGTGACGTTTCCGTTGGGCATTTTTTCGCAGAACTGGGTGCTCTCGGAAGAAGACCGCATTCATTTCGGTCGCAGTTCCGCCGCCACGGTGGTGATGCTGCTGATGGAAATCGCCGTCGTGCTGCTGTTGCTGACGGTGGTCGGCATTCCCGGCTGGCCGCCGTTGCGGCCGCTCGCGGGCGCGCTGCTGGTCGTGATCGCCGCCTTCATGTTCGGCGTGTTGCATTTCGAATCTTTCGCGCAGCGGTTGGCCGGCCGCGTCAAGAACGAGAAACTGCACAAGGCGCTGGACGAAATGGTGGGTTTGATTCGCGGCCTGAAGCGCCTCGCGGCGATGCGCGTGCTGTTCGTGAACTTCGCCATCACCGCGATATATCTCGGCGCGCTGGTCGCGGCGTTCATGGCGATCGGACATGGCGTCGGCGAGGACCAGCTCACCTATGTGCAAGTCGCGACGATCTACTGTTTTTCGCTGGCTGCGGTGCTGCTGACCGGCGGCCTGTCCGGCCAGATCGGCACGATCGAAATCATCGGCATGAATGCCGCGCGCGCCTGGGGTGTGGGTTACACCGACGGCCTGGCGCTGATGCTCGGTTTTCGTCTGGCGTGGACCGGCTCGATGTGGCTGCTGAACACGCCGATCGCGCTCATGTTCTGGCGCGCGCTGCGGTCGCGGCCGCAGGCGCGGAAACCAGACGGTCGATCGCAGCCAGAAAATTCCTGACCGATTGCGCGCTGCCGATGCGCGGCATGCCGGAAGCGTTTTCCGCCCGCGGCAGGTCGCGCGGAATGTCGAGTTCCTTCTGCGTGCTCGACCAGACGTGGCCACGCTCGCGATGGAAACGCGCCAGGTATTCCTGCTCGCTCTGGCCCGGCGTCGGCACGAACAGCGCGCGCTTGCCGAGATTCGCCAGCTCCATCAGCGTGGTGTAACCCGAACGCGTGATCACCACACGCGCTCGATTCAACATTTCCGCCTGTGCACGGCGGTCGAGATAGCCGTGTACCTCCGCGCCAGCGAGCGTGCGCACTTCGCCGGCGTGCTGCGGCTTGCCGAGTGTCACCACGATGCGTCCGCGCAACTGCGGCAAGGCCGAAAGCACGCGCTCGGTCAGCATCGATTGATGCGGTTCCACGCCGGAGATCGAAAAAAAATAATCGATGTCTTCCGGCACGTCCATGCGCTGCACGCCGGACAGCGGACCGATGTAGCGCAACCTTCCTTCGCCCCAGTCGATCGCCGGATCGTGCCCGAGCTCGCCGGAGATGCCACCATCGCTTTCCGCATCGGGAACCAGGATTTGTGCGAAGCCGCGCAGCAGCCGCCACTGACCGCGTTCGACTTCGCGTTCCAGCCATCGCAGCCGGAACGGCACCAGTTGCCGCAGCGAATGCAGGATGCAGAAGCTTGGCGCTTCGCGCGACCACACGCCGAAGCGGCTGTCGGAAACGATGCAGTCGAAACCACGGTGCGCAACCAGTTTTTCCGTCAGCTTCTGCTCGTGCTTGAACAGCGCGAACACGCGCGGCATGTCCAGGCTCATGCGCAGATAGAAGATCGCGGGATAGCGGCTGAAGGGTTTTGGGATATCGCGCTCTTCGATGAATTCGCACGCATCGCGCAATTCCGCGCGCAACAGATCCATACCCGGACCGGGCGCCATTAGCACCGTGACCGTGTCTCCGCATTCGAGCAGCGCGCGAATCAGCAGCAGGCTGCGCGTGGCGTGGCCCAGCCCCCAATCGTGAACGGCGAAAAGTATCTTCCGCGACATTAGAACCTGCTCACGGCCGGCCAAGCGAGCAGCGTTGCTTCCGCAGCGGCTGTCAGACAAGATCGCGCGCCGCAGCGCCATAGCCATCTATGGCCAAGGCGCGCGCCGCAGTCTGGCGGCCGCTGCGGAGCAACCCGAAGGGCCGTGGCCCTTTGCCCGCATGGCTGCGTCATCACTCGTCGATGTATCGACATACATCTTCCTCATTCTTCCTTGCCCTGCAGGCAAAGGGCCGACGGCGCCGCCGTTTGGCTGGTCGCGAGCAGGTCCAATCAACGATCGCGATGCACGATATAGCCGGCCATCCAGCGCAGCGGCTGCGCGGCATCTTCCAATGGATCCAGTGTGCGCAGGGCTTCCGTATAAAGAGCGTCGCACCGTTCGCGCGCGGCTTGCACGCCGAGCAGGGCAGGGAAGGTGGACTTGCCGTGCGCGACGTCCGCACCTTGGGTCTTGCCGATGACCGCGGTGTCGCCTTGCACGTCCAGCAAATCATCGCGGATCTGGAATGCAAGACCCACCAGCGAAGCGAAACGATCCAGCGCATCGCAGGTTTCCGCGTCTACATCGGGCGCGGCGAGGCAGGCGAGTTTCACGCAGACACGGATCAGGCATCCGGTCTTGCGCCGGTGCATGTCCTCCAACTGCACGAGATCGAGCTGCCGGTGTTCGGATTGCAGATCGATGGCCTGTCCACCGGTCATGCCGAGCGAACCCGTGGCGTCGGCCAGCGCGCGCACCATCGCGATGCGCGATTCGGCATCGGTGTGGACATCACTCGCGAGCACACGAAAGGCCAGTGTTTGCAACGCGTCACCGGCGAGGATCGCGGTGGCGACGTTGAAGGCGACGTGTGTGGTCGGGCGGCCGCGCCGCAGCGCATCATCGTCCATCGCCGGCAGATCGTCGTGGATCAGCGAAAAGGCGTGGATCAATTCCACCGCACAAGCCGCGTCGTCGACCGCTTCCGGTGGCAGGCCCAGCGTCTCGGCCGCCGCGTAGCACAACAGCGGACGCATGCGCTTGCCGCCGCCGAGCGTGGCATAGCGCATCGCCTGGTGCAGGGACTGAGGTTCGGTTTCCGCCAGCGGCAGGTGCGTGTCCAGCAAACGCTCGATACGTGCGCGGTAGTCGCTCACGCGGTTCTCGAACGTTTCGTCAAGCCGGCTTTCGCGCACCGGAGTGCTCACACTCATGGCAGATTCCCTTCTTCGCCCGCGGCTGCGGCATGGTAGCACCATGCACCGGCACCGCAGCGTGCATGTGGCTTTGACGCGAGCTTGTGCTATATAGTCGAGCACAGCCTGCGATCAAGGAGTGAACGCATGCCATTGCACGCACCCGCGACGCGGCGAGCGCGCTATCAGGACGAGATTCTGCC
>DATFCO010000168.1:0-3011 GCA_035253005.1 Rhodanobacteraceae bacterium | reverse complement strand
GCGGCGGCGGGATGCGTGCGACGATCGCTTCCAGCACCTCGACTACGTTCTCGCCCGTTTTGGCGCTGATCGCGAGTGCGTCGTCGGCGTGGATCCCGATCACCGCCTCGATTTCTTCTTTCACTTTGGGAATGTCCGCGGTGGGCAGATCGATCTTGTTCAACACGGGCACCACTTCCAGGCCCATCTCGACCGCGGTGTAGCAATTGGCGACCGATTGCGCTTCTACGCCTTGCGCGGCATCGACGACGAGCAGCGCGCCTTCGCACGCAGCGAGCGAGCGCGAGACTTCATAGGAGAAATCCACGTGGCCGGGCGTGTCGATGAAATTCAACTGATAGGTTTTGCCGTCACGCGCGATGTACGGCAATGAAACCGACTGCGCCTTGATAGTGATGCCGCGCTCGCGTTCGATCGGATTGTTGTCCAGCACCTGTGCTTCCATCTCGCGCTCGGTGAGCCCGCCGCAGATCTGGATGATGCGGTCGGCCAGCGTGGACTTGCCGTGGTCCACGTGCGCGATGATGGAAAAGTTGCGGATGTGCTGCATGGCGCGCGAGTGCGGGGCGCGGCGGGGCGCGCAAACGCGCGATTATCGCATGGAGAAGCGGGGGATCAGGGATTGGTAACGGGGGCGCTCTGCTCTGGCGATCGGGCAGGCTTGCAAGGCCGCGAAAGCACCTCGCAAGCACGCCCCCATTACCTATCCCCAACTACTTGTTCTTCGGCACCGTCACCGCCACGAAGCGGCTGGCGCCGTCGCGGGACACCAGCAACAGCACTGTGTCGCCGGGTTTGATGCCCGCCGCCGCAGACTTGAACGTCGCGACACTGTCGACCGGCTTGTTGCCGACGCGCAGTATCACGTCGCCAGGTTGCAGACCGGCCTGCGCCGCCGCGCCGCGTACGTCGCTGATCACCACGCCACCTTTGTCCTTGAGGTCGAGTTGCTGGCGCATCGCCGGTGTGATCGTCTGCACCGAGAGCCCCAGCGCCGAGCTGCCGCTGCTCGCCTGCGCCCCCGAGCGCATGGCTTCCAGCGTCTTCTGGTCACGCGGCAGTTCGCCGACTTTCACCTTGACGTTCTGCACCTTGCCGTCGCGGGAGATCTGCACGGTGGCGGTCGAACCCGGCTGGGTTTCGCCGACCAGTGGCGGCAGGTCGGAAGCGGTATCGATCGGATGGCCGTTGTAGGCCAGGATCACGTCGCCGACCTGGATTCCGGCCTTGTCCGCGCCGCTGCCCGGCGTCACGCTGCCGACCAGCGCGCCGCGAACCTGCGACAGGTGCAGATCCTTGGCCTTGGCGATATCGGCGGTGATGTCCTGCACGCCGACGCCGATCATGCCGCGCGTTACATAACCTTTGGTCTTGAGCTGCTGCACCGCGTTCATCGCGATGTCGATCGGGATCGAGAAGGCGATGCCCTGATAACCACCGGTGTTGGAGAAGATCTGCGAATTCACGCCGACGACCTGCCCTTGCAGGTTGAACAGCGGACCGCCGGAATTGCCGCGGTTGATCGGCACGTCGGTCTGGATGAAAGGCACGTATTGCTGGTCCTGCTGGCCGAAGCTGCGGCCGACCGCGCTGACGATTCCCTGCGTCACCGAGTGATCGAAGCCGAACGGCGAGCCGATCGCCACCACCCATTGACCGGGTTTCAGCGAACGCGAATCGCCGATCGTCACCACCGGCAGGTTGCTGGCATTGACCTTCAACAGCGCGATGTCGTACTGCGGATCGGTGCCGACCACTTTCGCGGTCAGCTCGCGGCGATCCGACAGGCGCACCGTCACGGTATCGGCGTGATCAACCACGTGGTTGTTGGTGAGGATGTAGCCGTCGGCGGAAATGATGAAGCCCGAACCGATCGATTCGGCGCCCTGGTCGGGGCCTTGATCCGGCGGCTGGATCGGCATGCCGAAGAAGCGCTTGAAGATGTCCGGGATCTGCTGGTCATCCGGCGTGCCGCCGTTGTCGGAAAGTTCGCTGGCGCTGTTGTAGTGCGCCTGCACGTTGACCACGGCCGGACCGTACTTCTGCACGATGCCGGTGAAATCCGGAAGGTCGGCGGCGCCTGCGCTCAGCGCAACCGAGGAAACGAACAGAAAAATGAAAACGGCAAATGCCTGCCTCGCACGTGGAAGCATGATGGGACTCCTCAATTGAATCGAAACCTGTCCGCCGCTTCGCACAGCATGCAGCGCGCGCCGTCAGCGCGCCGTGCACGTGCGATTCCCGACACAGCGATCAATGCTGCTGCGGTACCTGCGGCTGCGAGTTCTGATCCGGCATCAGCAGGATCATGTACGGCGCGTCGTCGAGGTTCTGCTTGGGCGCGCGCATCAGCATGGGCGCGTTGTCCGGAGCATAGGCGGCCTGCTGCAGATAGTTGCCGGTCAGCACGGCGGAACCGGCCGGACGCGCGGCAAGAAATGCCGGCTGGTTGTCCAGCCAGGGAGCCTGCGTAGTGCGGCTGACCGGCGCGGCGGCGATGCGGGATGCCAGCGGTGCGGCAGGTACGGCCGCAGCCGGCGCACGCGCCGCGTGTCGTTCGGTACCGGCGACGATCCCGCCGTCGGTGGAAGTGGATTGCGGAACGGAGAGCATCAGCGCAGCGGCCGCGACGCTGGCGGCGATCGCGCCGCCGCCGATGTAGCGCGCCCAGCGCCGGCGCGGCTGCGCGGCGATGCGCACCTGCGCCATCACCCGCGCGACGAAAGCCTCATCATCGGAACTTGCGATGCGCAGCGGATCGGAATGCGTGGAAGATTGCGCTCGCTCGGCCAGGCACGCGCGAATCAGATGCCAGCGCGACCAGGTGCGCGCCAACTCGGAATCGCCGCGCATCCGGCGCAGCAGGAAGCGCGCGGGCTCCGTGCCCAGTTCGCCGTCCATCAACGCGGACAATTCTTCGCGGTGGTTGCGTTCTTCCATGGTCATCCTCGATCTTCGCTCGACGGGAGCAGCGGGCGCAACTTGATGTCGATCGCTTCGCGCGCGCGGAA
>DATFCO010000167.1:0-2486 GCA_035253005.1 Rhodanobacteraceae bacterium | reverse complement strand
TTTATCTCGATTTCCCGTGGTTCGCTTGCTGAGGTCGAGACACAACTCGAAATGTGCTTGCGGTTGGGATTGCTGAGTGAGGATTCGGTTTCCGATGTTCTTGCTTGTTGCGACGAGCTCGGACGCATACTTACCGGCCTGAGAAAATCGCTTGACTCCAAACTTGCTCGAATTTAGCTACAGTGCGCCCTCGCTACTCGTCCCTAGCCCCTTCGCAACCGTGAATAGCCAAATCGATCCACAACCCACGTTGGACGAAAACAAGCTCATTGCGGAGCGCCGCGAAAAATTGCGCGCGCAGCGTGAGCGCGGCGTCGCGTTTCCGAACGACTTTCGACCCGACGCATTCGCCGGGGATTTGCAGAAAGAAACCGAAGGTGTGGACGCGGCCAAGCTGGCAACACGGGCGCGGCGCGTGCGTGTGGCGGGACGGCTGCTCGGCAAACGCGTGATGGGCAAGGCCAGCTTCGCGCGCGTGCAGGACATGACCGGCTCGATCCAGTTGTTCCTGCAGGCCGGCGCGCTCGGTGAATCATACGAAGCGTTCAAAGGCTGGGACATCGGCGACATCGCCGGCGCGGAAGGCACGCTGATGCGCACCAAGACCGGTGAGTTGTCGGTCTCGGTCGATTCGATCCGTCTGCTGACCAAATCGCTGCGGCCGCTGCCGGACAAGTGGCATGGCCTCGCGGATGTCGAGCAGCGCTATCGTCAGCGCTATGTCGATCTGATCGTGACGCCGGAAGCGCGGCGCACGTTCGAACTCCGATCGCGCGTGATCGGGTTCATCCGCAAGTGGCTGGAGGATCCGGCGCGGCGTTTCATGGAAGTGGAAACGCCGATGATGCACGTCATCCCCGGCGGCGCGACCGCGCGGCCGTTCGTCACGCACCACAACGCGCTGGACATCGATCTCTACCTGCGCGTCGCACCGGAGTTGTATCTCAAGCGTCTGGTGGTCGGCGGCTTCGAGCGCGTGTACGAAATCAACCGCAACTTCCGCAACGAGGGCGTGTCCACGCGACACAATCCCGAATTCACGATGCTTGAGCTGTACCAGGCCTACGCCACCTACATCGAGATCATGGACCTGACCGAGGCGATGGTGCGCGACACCGCGAAGGCGGTGCTGGGCCGCACCGCGCTGGAGTGGGAAGGCGTACGCGTCGATCTGGGGCCGCCGTTCAAGCGCTGGACGCTGGCCGATGCCGTGCGCGAACACAATCCGGAAATCGGCGAACAGGAATTGCGCGATGCCGCCGCAGTACGCGCGCACTGCGCGCGATTGAAGATTCCGGTGAAGAACGAATACGGCTGGGGCAAGCTGCTGCTGGAGATCTTCGAAAAGACCGTCGAGCACACGCTGGTGCAGCCGACCTTCATCACGCGGTATCCGACCGAAGTGTCGCCGCTGGCGCGTGCTTCGGACAGCGATCCCGAAGTGACGGATCGCTTCGAATTGTTCATCGGCGGCAAGGAACTGGCGAACGGCTTTTCCGAATTGAACGATCCGGAAGACCAGGCCGCCCGCTTCCGTGCGCAGGTGGAAGCGAAAGAGCACGGCGATCTGGAAGCCATGCACTTCGACGCCGACTACATCCGCGCGCTGGAATACGGATTGCCCCCGACCGGCGGCTTGGGCGTCGGCATCGACCGGCTGGTGATGCTGCTGGCGGACGTGCCGTCGATACGGGATGTCTTGCTGTTTCCGTATATGCGGCCGGAGGCTTAGCTATCTGCCATGCAATGGGAATTTAAAGAGTGGACGTTTGAGCTGAGTTGGAAGTTGATCACGTATCAACTACTAACTGGTGCTGCTGTGGGCAAACTGTGTTCCATTTGGTTCCACCTTGGCTGGCTGGCGTGTGCTTTTTGGATTTTGGCATTGTATTGGTTCATCCACGCGTGTACGGCCTATGGAGAAGCTTCGCTCAGCTACTTTGACGATCGCACCGGCAAATTCAAGCCACGTTTTGGAAAACGCGTTCGTGTGGAAATTTTCGCAGTCTTTGCTGCTGTTTCACTGGCGTTCGCAGCGGCAGGCCTTTTCGCTCAATTACATTCCAATTGATCGGCGAAGAACTATCTACCCGATCTCACGCGCACGTTGCCCAATTAAAGTGATCATGTGGTACGCCATCCTCGGCCTCGACAACGAAAACTCCTTGAGCGCTCGCACGAGCGCTCGACCCGCGCACCTCGCGCGGTTGCAGCAATTGCTGGACGAAGGCCGTCTGTTGCTCGCAGGGCCGTTTCCGAAAATCGACGCAGAAGATCCCGGTCCCGCAGGTTTCGACGGCAGCCTGATCATCGCCGAGTTCGAGGATATCGAAGCCGCGCGTGCCTGGGCGCAAGGCGATCCCTATTTCGTCGCAGGCGTGTACCGCGAGGTCACGGTGCGGCCGTTCCGCAAGACCTTGCCATGAGCGCGGCTTCGGTCGAAGACATCCGCGCGAAGCTGATAGCCGCGCTGCATCCGCTTTCTC